>NZ_JAUBTK010000006.1:0-144067 GCF_036702455.1 Microcoleus sp. D2_18a_D3 | reverse complement strand
TTTTAATAATTTTAGGAATCGCGTATTAGCTTGCTTTTCTGATTAGATAAACTTATAACCATAAGTTCAGGAGAGCCCTCAAGACGACCTTTGAGAGGCTTAATGTCAAGTCCTGTCGAGTCTGTCACCAGCGCATCTAAAGCCTTAACAATACGCACTTGATCATCCAGTTGCATCCGTTATAAATACCGCTGTGCTGATTTTAGGAGAATGTAGTCAGTCACTTTTTTCTCCGAACAGCTTCAACTTAAGTTCTTTTGAGGAGATTCCCCGATCGCGCCCCGCGAAATAATCTGCCAATGCTGCTTGACTTTCCGCTATCTCTTGGGCTGAAACCACCTCATCATCGCCTTCAACTTCCACCCCCTGATGAACGATCTTTCTCAATTCCTCTAATAATCGGAGTTGGTCAGACAGGGCGAGGCCTTGAACTTGAGTCAGTACCTCATTATAAGTCGGCATAGACTTTTTACTGGTATTTTTTAGCTCTAACTCTAATATATACTGATTTTGGCAGGAAGTGCGATCGCCCGTTTCTTCCCCAAGTGCGATCGCCCTTATCTTCCCCAAATTGCGATCGCCCTTCAGTTAATCATAAATTTCTCTCCGGTGTCCAATCTGGTGAATAGTAATCACCTTTAAATCATCATCAAAAGAATAAATTACCCGATAATCACCCACTCTTAACTTAAAGAAACCTGCCAGATTAGCCGACAACGGCATAGGAGTAATTTGTTCAAAATTTTCAGCCAACCAATTGATTTTATTACCTACACGCTCCTGCACAGCCTGAGTCAATCTTTCTTGGTTAACCAGAGCTTCTGCTGTCAACTCAACCGAATAGCTCATTACGATTTAATGCCGAGTTTTTGATAAACTTCCCCAGGTTCCACGCTACTTTCTCCTGCTTGTTTGCGCTTCATTGACTCTAACAATTTTAGTTTGACTTCTTCCTTAACTTCTAAACCTGCATCAGCATCGCCAAAATATTCTTCTAAACACTGTTCCACGGTATGCCGAATTAAGTCCCGCAGTTGCTCAACTGTCATGTCTTTGACTTGCATCTTAATCTCCTAGTCTGTGGGATTATCAATAAATTATAGCAACTTTAGTAGAGAGAGAGGGAAAAGCGATCGCCCTTTGCTTTCCAACACCAAACTAATTAACACCCTATTTAAGCGGTTTTCTAAACCGATATCCATCAGGTTCTACAACCACAAAAGCCCCTTTTAGTTCTACTTCCGAGTAATTTTCAATAACTCCTGCTAGTTCCTTATGAACTTCATTCACCATTTTAGGTAAGACTCGAAGATAAATCACACCTGTTCCGATCGCCCTCACAAAAACAAGATTTCCGTAATCTCTGTCTCGCGTAACCAGGATGCGATTTTCTGCTTGCGCTACTCTCAGTATTTCTTCATCACTTGCTTGCGCTAGACCCATTTGAGCGACAACAATTACATCATGTCCTGCATCAATCAAAAACTTTGTGGTGACAGCATACACATCTTGATCGATCAGAAATTTCATAATTTAAGCTAATGCCAAATGCACATCTTCAGCCGCCACCAGTGCGATCGCATACCGCAAGCACGCCCGAATATCATCCATTTCCAGATCGGGATAGTAGTCTCGGATAATTTCTCCAAAAGAAAGCCCTTCATTTAGTAATTCGAGAACGCTCTGTACAGTAATGCGCGTACCCACTATGCAAGGCTTACCGAAGTGAATTTGAGGGTTGACGGAGATTCTGTCCATTTTGACCACAGAGCTATATGTCTCTTCTATTTTAAGTCATCAGGTAGGCGATCGCAACTTGTCTCTTTTCACCAGGAAGCCGATCGCCCTGATCTTCCCAAAGTACGATCGCCATTATCTTCCAAAAGCGCGATCGCCCTGATCTTCCCCAAAGTGCAATTAAACTTGACCAGGCAAATCCAAGGCAATTAATAAAGCTTGATTCAGCAGAAGTATTGCTTCATCACTAAGCATTCCTCGTAAACTCAATAAACGAGATTTAGATAATACCCGTATTTGATCTGCCATAGCGATAGAATCGTTAGTTAATCCACCGTCGGGAGCTTTAATTAATACCTGAGTGGGATAAACTCGTTTACCAGTTTGATAAGTAGTGCAGGGAATAGCCAAAACTACAGGCCTATATGTATTGATTGAAGCTCGACTAACGATAATAACAGGACGGGTTCCTTCTTGTTCAGAACCCTCAACAGGTTAAAGTCTAGCATCATAGACTTCTCCCCGGTTCATACAGGAGATTCTCCCAATTGCAACACTTCCCAACTCGCTACCGCAAACTCAGCCTCCATCTGTAGCACTTGAGCTTGATACTCTGGATCTTGTACCATTTCAATCAGTGCTGCATCAATTTCCGATCGTTTACCCTGAGTTTGGGTTGTTACCCGATCGCGAATCAATGCTGACAATACTTCTAAAAGCTGCTGTTGCTCGTCAGGAGTGAGATTTTGAGCCTGACTCAGTACCTCGCTATAAGTAGACATAGGCTTTATGTTGAGATTTTTGGGCTGATTGTTATTATAGCAATTTAGGATCGAAGGAAGTGCGAGCGCCATTATCTTCCCAAAGTGCGATCTGGTTATGCTATATTATAAGTAGATACGTTTTGTAGATACACAATCATGCAGTTTGAATGGGATGAAAATAAAAACGCCCAAAATCTCAAAAAACATGGCATTAGCTTTGAAGAAGCTCAAGAAATCTTTGACGGAATCGTTTTTAATGCCATTGATGAGCGTTTCGACTACGGAGAAATCCGAGAAATCAGTATTGGTGCCATACAAGGTGTCGTTATCGTCACCGTAGCGCATACTGAAAGAAATGGAGCTATCCGCATCATCTCTGCAAGAAAAGCCACTCGTCAAGAAAAAAATACCTACTATGACTATCTCGCCCAAACGACTTGAAGAATTAGAAAATATTCCCGAATCCGCAATCGATACGTCTGATATTCCTGAATTAGATGCGAATTTTTGGGCAAAAGCAAAACTCGTAACACCACTGACAAAACAAGCTATTTCTTTAAGAGTTGATAGCGATGTATTAGATTGGTTTAAAAGCCAAGGAAAAGGCTATCAATCTCTAATGAACGCTGTGCTGCGCTCTTATGTTGAACATCACGTAAAAAGCAGTGAATAAATAAATGTGCGATCGCCCTTATCTTCCCAAAGTACGATCGCCCTTATCTTCCCAAAGCGCGATCGCCCCTCTCTTCCCATCCAAAAATAATCGCTCAAATTCTCAAATTCTCCAACACTAAAACCGTTAACCCCGGCAAAGAAGGCAACCGCGCATCATTTGTCAAGAAAAACGAAGCACCCTCACGGATAGCTGTAGCCATTTGAATAGAATCGGGCGATCGCAAATTGTAACTTGCTCTCAGTTGGGCCGCTGTTTCAGCAATATCTGGAGTTAATTCAACAACAGTTAAACTTTCGTGATTGAGCAATATTTCACGATATTCTTGAGCCAATACAGTGTTTCTCTGTCGCAGGGGATGAACTAGCACTTCTACCAGCGTTACTGTTGATGTCACTATCCTAAAATCACCGCGATCGAACGATCTAAAGAAAACCCGCATCATCTCTAGATAGTTGGGATTTTTCTCCATATAGTAAATCAAAGGCGCGGTGTCTAATCCCACGACTTTTCCCTGTAACTGAGCTATCCATTCCATGAATCTCGTTCCTGATTCACATAGTCTTGAGCATCAATTCCATTCCAAATTTCCTCACCCAACCCTTCTAATTCTAAAATGCTCCGCTTAGGTTTAGGTTGAACTCGGTGACGAACATATACTAATAATTCAGAGATGAGGCGCAATTGCTCATCTGGTGCAAGTCTGAGAACCTGAGTCAGTACCGCGCTGTAAGTAGACATAGACTCTCGATTAATATTTTTGGGCTGACTGTTATTATAGCAATTTAGGATTGAGGGAAGTACGATCGCCCTTTTCTTCCCAAAGTGCGATCGCCCTTATTTTCCAAAAGTGCGATCGCTCATCTTTCTTAAGCCTCAAACGGGTTAATCAGTGTGAGTTCAGCAATCCACCGAAAATCCCCTACATTTCTTGTCACCAAAGTTCTGTCATATACCAAAGCTGTTGCCGCAATAATAGCATCCCCAAGTGTCATTCTCCTCATCTGTCGCAACAGCACTGCGCGATCGAGTATAGTGTTAGAAATTGGTAGAACCTCCACCACACCAAAGAATTCCTCCAAGTACAATCTATACTCTTCAGTTAGCCCATGATAACCCAATAGTTCAACGTAAGTTATTGCCGATACAACTATGTCATTTTCGCCAATAAAATGCCTAATCTGCGAGTTTTCTGGCTGGGAAGCGTAGATAATAATATCACTGTCTAGCAGCATTCATTATTCATCCCTACCTGGAAGTGGACGGTCTTGACGCAAATGTCGCTGCCATTTCACTGGATCGCTAATCTCAGCAAAGACATTATTTGCTGCAATTTTTTCCAATATTTCAACTATTCTCTGACGGCGCAACTCCCCACTTAAAGTCGATCGCTCTTCTTGTAAAGTAACGTAAACTCTTACAGGGCGATCGCCTTGTCTTGGAACCTCCTTAGCCCATTCCAAAAGGTTTCCCTTCAATATAGCCTCGAATATTCGTTGCATAGCTAATATCAAATATTCTTTATCTCTACTATTCTAACCCTTTTGAGCATTAAAGCTACTTGTTGGATTATACCAGATAGTCGCAAATTTGGCTCCTGCAGCCCCGATATTGCCGGCAGTGCGATCGCCCTGAACTTCCCCTGCATGGCAATTTAGTTTTGAGGAAGGTTGGCAGTAACTTTAATGTTATCACCTACGCTTCAAGCTCAGCACACTGAGAAAAAAGCTCGACAAAACCATCTGCAAACCGACAGTCAGGCAAGTGAGTGACGGTATAACCAAACGCAGAGTTTTTGAAGGGTCGAGAGTACCGAAAGCCGTTTCGCTCCAAATAGTTAATGACAAGAACGAGCCAACTATTCCGATTAAAATCAGCGTGAGTCCGACAATCAATCCTGTCTCTAGAGTGACATAGCGAAATATTTTGTTGAGTTTGGGGTCTTCGGGCAGCAGTTTTTCACTGATGGCAAAAACTTTGGTGAAAAAAGCGAAAGTTACTGCTTGAAAACCGATGATAATTGCGATCGCAGCATACAGCAGCGTGTGTACATCAAAGCTAATATTACCAATCTTTTGAGTACCAGGTAATAGCCAGATGCCCACAATTAGACCCCAAATTATCAGCGCCACACCCGGATACAAAAACAGCCACCGAGGACTGTAAAGCAGCAAAAATCTTAGGTGCCGCCACCCATCTCGCCAAGTTCGCAAGTGCGGCGGGCGCGAGCGTCCATCGGGAGAAAGTACGGTTGGGACTTCAGCTATCCGCAATGTGTACAGAGATGCTTTGACGACCATTTCGCTAGCAAATTCCATCCCCGTTGTTTGCAAGTCGAGTTTCAAAATTGAGTCTCTCCTAAAACCCCGCAATCCGCAGTGAAAGTCGCCGACTGGACTCGCGAAAAATAACTGCCCAACCCATGTCAGCACAGGATTTCCTAAATATTTGTGCAGCGGCGGCATGGCTCCAGGTTTGATGCCCCCTTGAAACCGGTTTCCCATTACTAAGTCGAAACCTTCTCGCAATTTGTTGACAAAAGCGCCGAGGTTTGAAAAATTGTAGCTGTCGTCAGCATCGCCCATGATAATATAAACTCCGCGCGCTGCGATGATGCCTCCCATCAGGGCGCTGCCGTAGCCTTTGGCTGCTACGGGCACGACTCTCGCTCCCATTCTGGTAGCGATAGCTTGAGAACCGTCAGTGCTGCCGTTGTCTGCTATGATGACCTCGCCGGCAATATCAAGTTCGCGCAGGAACTTCTGCGCCTTCTCGATGCAGATTTCTAAAGTTTCTGCTTCGTTCAGGCAAGGCATGAGTATCGATAGTTCTAGAGTGTATTCTCCGCTTGGATTGGTCTGCTCTACCATATATTTGTTCCAATCTCGATCGCGCTCGACCATACTTGATTTTCCCGTATCTCTGCTTAAAATATTAGTGGTGAATAAAACCTCACAAAACTTAATTAAAGTTTTTCAGGTTTTTGGTAACGGCAATTTTTGATTGTACTATAGGTGAGTAAATTTATGAATAGAAGCGTTTTTATGTTATTGCTTGCTGCAATATTGTGCGGCGTCGCAGGTCAATTTAGTCTGAAGGCAGGAGCTAAAATATTAGGGCCCATTGGCGCTGCTAATTTAATAGAAAAAATTATAGCAATGGCTACTCAGCCGTTGATAGTAGGTGGTCTTTCTTTGTATGCAATTTCTTCCATCGGCTTTATTGTAGTTTTGTCGCGGGCAAACCTTAGCATAGTCTCGCCTTTACTGTCAATTAGTTACCTGTTTACTGTTTTAGGCGGCAAACTGATATTTCACGAGCCTTTGCCGCCACTGCGGTTGGTAGGCGTGGCGCTAATTATGACAGGAGTAATTTTTGTACTCAGAGGTCAAGCAGGGGGAGTGACTGGGGGCAACTAGCGATCGCTTTTAAGATTGACGCTTGAGTGCTGAATTGATAACTTAGATCAAAGGGTGTATTTGAGCCTTGTGTTAGAAAGGATGCTGCTGTATGTCTAATATTCCTGAGCCTGTGAATCCCAATCAATTATTGAGCGATCGCACCGCAGTTCTTGCTACCATGCACGAAAAAGAACGGGTGATGGCTCCCGTTTTGGAACGAGAATTGAGCGTAAAGATTCTAGTACCTGCGGCACTTGACACAGACAGTTTCGGCACGTTCACCAGAGAAGTTAAACGCTTAGGAACACAAATAGAAGCGGCTCGCCAGAAAGCACAAAAAGCCCTAGAAATTACGGGCGAAACTCTTGCCTTTGCCAGCGAAGGTACTTTCGGCCCTCACCCAATGATGCCGTATCTGCCAGCTAACAGAGAAATAGTAATTTTATTAGATCGAGCCAACAATCTAGAACTCATCGGCGACTCTTTCTCGGTTGAAACTAACTACAGTCACGAGTTAGTTTCCAGTATAGAAGAAGCAGATGATTTTGCTAAAAAAGCGGGATTTCCCGAACATGGACTGGTGGTTATAGTTGGCGACGCTGCACTTGGTAACGGCGAAATTGTCAAGGGCATTAGGACAGAAAAACAATTTTTTGACGCTGTGACAGCAGGCTTAAGGAAATCGTCAACCGGCCGAGTTCATATCGAAACAGATATGCGGGCGATGTACAATCCAACTCGGATGAAAAACATCGAAAATGCCACTCTCGATTTAGTTAAAAAATTCAAGCAATTCTGCCCAGAGTGCGGTTGGCCGGGATTCGATATTGCTGAGATGAAAATCGGATTGCCCTGCGGACTGTGCTATTTGCCGACTCAGCTAGCGCGATCGGCAATCTATAAATGCAAAAAGTGCAGTTATACTAAAGAAAAACTATTTCCCGACGGTCGAGAGACTGCCGATCCTTCCCTTTGTCAATATTGCAACCCTTAGAAAAATAATTGCACAAAAATAGTAAAGTTTGCAACAATGTTATTGATAGTTCCCTAATTAAATTCACTAATGATAGCCATAGAAACAGAACGCAACTGGAAACCCGTTATTAAAGAATTTGAGGCTGTAGTTGGCAAAAATGGCGTCGTGCAGCGCCGCGAAGAATTGATTGTCTACGAGTGCGACGGACTCGCCAGCTACCGCCAGCGCCCCGCCGTGGCGGTATTGCCTCGAACTACCGAGGAAGTGGCGCAAGTGGTCAAAATATGCGATCGCAACTCAATTCCCTGGGTGGCTAGAGGCGCAGGAACAGGCCTTTCCGGCGGCGCTTTGCCTGTAGAAAACTGCGTGCTGATTGTCACTGCCCTGATGCGGAAAATCCTGAAAGTAGACTTAGAAAATCAGCAAGTAGTCGTGCAACCAGGAGTAATTAATAACTGGGTAACGCAAGCAGTTAGCGGCGCCGGTTTCTACTACGCGCCCGATCCTTCTAGTCAAATTGTTTGTTCGATTGGCGGCAACGTTGCCGAAAATTCTGGTGGGGTTCACTGCCTCAAATACGGAGTCACAACGAATCACGTTTTAGGATTAAAATTGGTACTTCCCGACGGTTCAATTGTCGATGTCGGTGGCGAAATTCCCGAAATGCCCGGTTACGATTTAACTGGTGTATTTGTCGGTTCCGAAGGCACTTTAGGAATCGCCACAGAAGTTACTCTGCGAATTCTCAAAGCGCCGGAATCGATTTGCGTTCTCCTAGCGGATTTTTCCAGTATAGAAGCAGCGGGCGAATCGGTTTCCGATATTATCAGCGCTGGCATTATTCCCGGCGGCATGGAAATTATGGACAACATCAGCATCAATGCTGTGGAAGATGTGGTAGCAACTGGATGTTATCCCCGCGATGCGGCGGCAATTCTACTCGTAGAAATCGACGGTTTAGAAGTGGAAGTTGCCACAAACAAACAGCGGATTGCTGATATTTGCAAGCATAACGGAGCACGAAATATCACCACGGCAAGCGACCCGGAAACGCGCCTAAAAATTTGGAAAGGGCGGAAAGCTGCTTTTGCGGCTGCGGGTCATCTCAGCCCGGATTATTACGTGCAAGACGGCGTAATTCCGCGAACGCAAATGGCTTATGTTTTGAAAGAAATTGAGGGTTTGAGCGAGAAATACGGTTATCGAATTGCCAATGTTTTTCACGCGGGAGACGGGAATTTGCACCCGCTGATTCTGTACGATAACTCGGTAAAAGGTGCGCTGGAAAAGGTGGAAGAATTGGGCGGAGAAATTCTCAGGCTTTGCGTGAAAGTTGGGGGAAGTCTTTCTGGGGAACACGGCATCGGTGCTGACAAGAAGTGTTTTATGCCGGATATGTTTTCCGAGGTAGATTTGGAGACGATGCAGTGGGTGCGTCAGGTGTTTAATCCGAAAGGTTTGGCGAATCCTGGGAAGATGTTTCCGACGCCGAAGACTTGTGGGGAAGCGGCGAGGGCTAAGGTTGAAACTTTTAAGAAGTTGGAGGGTGCAGAGGTTTTTTAATTCGCTATTTAGGCGGGTAATGTGAGCAGAAAAACACCCTGAAATTGTTTCTAGAATGGGGAGGCAGAGCCTCTAAGTATGCGTTCCCAGCCAGAGTCTGGGAACGAGAAAAAACGATTTTTCTCGTTTTTTAGGAATGCGAGCGTCCCGCTCGCTTGCTTGCCTATATATCAAGTTGGTAAGGTGCAGATTGCACATTCCGCACTAAGGTGCGATCGGAATTTTGATAGTAAATTCCGTGCCCTTGCCCAATTCCGAAGTACAATATAATTCGCCTTTGTGTCTTTCTACAATAATTTGATAGCTAATTGACAAACCCATTCCCGTGCCTTTGCCAATGGGCTTGGTAGTAAAAAATGTATCGAATATCTGCTGTTTGACTTGCTCAGGTATTCCCGGCCCGTTGTCGGCAATTTTAATTTCTACAAAATTGCCGGCAACTTCCGTACCAATCCTAATCTGGCTGGGTTTTTCTGCCATTTCTTGACAATTTCGCCTACTGTTCGCATCCTCTAAGGCATCGATCGCATTGCTGAGGATATTCATAAAAACTTGATTGATCGGCCCAGCAAAACACTCAACAGTCGGCAATTCTCCGTATTGTTTTACAATTTGAATGGGCGGCTTTTCTCCGTTCCCTTTCAAACGGTGATTCAGAATTAACAGCGTGCTGTCGATACCTTCGTGGAGGTTAATGGGTTTCATCTGGGAATCGTCGTGCCGCGAAAAGTTCCGCAGCGACTGCACAATCTGGCAAATCCGCTCGACACCAACGCTCATTGAAGACAGTATTTTAGGTAAATCTTCAGCTAAAAAATCGAGATCATTTTTTTCTCTTGCCTGCTGAATTTCGGCGACGGGATTAGGATAGTGCTGTTGATAAAGTTCGAGGTGCCCAAACAAGTCTTGAGTATAATTTGTGAGATGAGCGAGATTGCCGTAAATGAAGCTGACTGGGTTGTTAATTTCGTGAGCGACCCCGGCAAGTAGCAATCCCAAACTAGACATTTTTTCGCTTTGAACTAATTGGGAATTAGTGGCTTTGAGTTGCTCAAGTGTGGCGGCTAGTTGAGCGGCTTGTTCTCTGCTTTGTGCTTCGGAATTATGCAAGGCTTCTTCGGCTTGTTTGCGCTCAGTGATGTCTCTCTGTACGCCAATAAAATGAGTTAATTTGCCCATGCGATCGCGCACAGGAGATATTGAGAAACAATTCCAGAAAGCGGTTCCGTCTTTGCGGTAATTCTTTAATATTACCTTGCATTCGCTTTCTGTTTGCAAGGCTTGGCGAATTATTTCTACTGCCGCCGGGTCGGTATCGCTTCCGTGCAAAAATCGGCCGTTTTTTCCGATTATTTCCTGTCGCCGATAACCTGTCATGCTTTCAAATGCGGGATTGCAATAAATAATTGGATTTTCGGGGTCAGTGGCGTCAGAAATCGTAACTCCGGTGCTAGTAGCTGCTATAGCTCGATCGTACAACCAAAGCATTTCTTCTGCGCGCTTGCGATCGGTAATGTCCCGCAGCGTAGCTAAATAAGCCATTTCTCCGTCCCATTCCGTTTCCACCACCCGCATTTCTACTACAGCATTTGCTTTTTGCTTGCGAATAGCTTCAACTTCTGTTTGCACGACGCGAGTTCCTGGTGCTTCTGTTTTTCCAACTTGGGGAATAATATCCGTCGCCATCTCAAGGTCGCAAGCTGAAACTTCTACTACTAAATTGCCAAAAAATGCTTGACCTAGAAGTTCCTCTGCCTTGCAGTTAAACAGCGCTTCTGCTGACGGGTTGGCAAAACACACAAGTCCTCGCTTGTTAACGATTGCGATGCCGTCGGCATTTTTTTCGATCACATTCCGAAACCGAGATTCGCTAGCTTTCAAATCCTGCTGTAGCTGTTCCATTGCTCGCTTCATCTGTTGCATTTCGCACAGACTAAGACTATAAGCTTCTGAAATGTTGGCCTGTGCCCAATTCTCGGCTCTTTTTTTGGGCATCTCTTGGTAGTCTGTTCTACTGCTCATACTTTGAGCAGTTTTTTTATGGTTCCTGCTAATATTAGTGAGCTTATTTTCTGGATCGGCTTCTTGAAAAAACATATTTCTACCCTACCCAATTATTTTTTACATTAAGGTGTTGCGATCGCCCAATTTTCCCGGAAGTTTAGGGAGAGAGCAATTTACACCCGATGCTAGCACATTACTTTTAGAATTCATCATAAAACATCGTTGTTAAAATTCAAGAGCGATCGCACTATAATTATCTATTACGTTTTATTAAGTAATTTCAACAACATTGATACTTACGTAGTGAGAGTAATTGTGCAGGATCGATATGGCTTCAATCCCCCTTGCACTCACAAAATAATCAGTTCCACGCGCAAGTCCTAAATATTTAGAAGCCACTGGTCAGTATAAAATATTATATAGTTTTGACAAAAAATATGGACTAAAATAAGCGGACTCATCTTTAAAATGTTAAAAATAATCATAATTAGCCATTACCAAATCATGTCCCTGCCACCAGACTTGGTATAGAATATAACCTGTCTATTTTTGCGATCGCAACTTCAAACCAATGGCACGTCTAGCACTTCTGAGCACATCCAATAAAAGCGGGCTAATCGACTTAGCGCGCAGTCTAGTAGAAGAATTTGAATTTGACATAATTAGCAGTGGCGGGACAGCAACGGCCCTCAAAGAAGCAGGCATCCCAGTGACCAAAGTTGCGGAATATACTGGTTCTCCCGAAATTTTGGGAGGGCGAGTCAAAACACTTCACCCACGAATCCACGGTGGTATTTTAGCACGCCGCGATGTACCGGAAGACCTCGCAGACTTAACAGCAAATCAAATTCGGGCGATCGATCTAGTTGTAGTCAATTTGTATCCATTTGAAGAGACAATTTCTAAGCCAGGAGTTACTCTAGCAGACGCAATTGAGCAGATAGATATCGGGGGGCCAGCAATGTTGAGAGCCTCAGCCAAAAACCACGCTCATTTGACAGTTTTGTGCGACCCAGAACAGTACAATACTTATTTAAAAGAACTGCGGGAAAATGGCGGCGAAGCATCCTTAGAGTTTCGGCAAAGATGTGCGCTAGAAACCTTCAAACATACAGCCAACTACGATCGCGCGATCGCAACTTATCTCAGCAGCAGCCAATCCGCTGAAAAATCAGCGCTACCAGACGAGTTTAATTTATCAGGAAAAGAGTTGCAAACTCTCCGCTACGGCGAAAATCCCCATCAAGCCGCCACCTGGTATCAAAGCGGAAGTACACCGACAGGCTGGACGACTAGCACCATCCTGCAAGGCAAAGAATTAAGCTACAATAATTTAGTAGATTTAGAAGCAGCAAGGCGGCTGATCGTAGAATTCCCAGACACACCCGCTGCCGCTATTCTGAAGCATACAAATCCTTGCGGCACAGCCTTGGGAACAACTATTTCTGAAGCGTATCAAAAAGCCTTTGACACCGATTCAGTCTCAGCTTTTGGCGGAATTGTCGCCCTCAACCGCCCCATTGATGCTGCTACCGCAACGGCCTTAACTCAAACATTTTTAGAATGTATTGTCGCGCCGGGGTGCGAACCAGAAGCCGAACAAATTATCAAGAAAAAGGCGAAAGTTCGAGTATTAATTTTGCCAGATTTGACTCAAGGGCCGCCACAAACTGTTAAAGTTATTGCAGGCGGTTTGCTGGTGCAAGACTCAGATAATGTAGTAGAAGAAACTAGCAAATGGCGGGTTGTTACTGAGAAACAGCCGACGGCGGCAGAGTTGGAAGAATTGCTGTTTGCTTGGAAAGTAGCGAAACACGTCAAATCAAATGCGATCGTTGTGACGCGCGATCGCACTACAATCGGTGTCGGCGCCGGACAAATGAATCGCGTCGGCTCAGTTAAACTAGCATTGGAACAAGCAGGAGACAAAAGCAAAGGAGCGATTTTGGCTAGCGATGGTTTCTTCCCCTTCGACGATTCAGTCAAAACGGCGGCTGAGGCGGGAATAATTGCGATCGTCCAACCGGGCGGAAGTATGCGCGATCGAGATTCCATCGAAGCCGCCAACCAACTCGGAATCACAATGGTTTTCACCGACATCCGCCACTTCTTGCATTAGGAATAATACCTAAAGCAATTCTCAATTGTGTATTTTATTGTAGGGATACAATAGTGTTCGCGGGTGTCAACTTAAGTCGAAAAGCTTTCATAAATCTCGTTTCTCCCCGAGTCTAGATCCCCCTAAATCCCCCTTAAGAAGGGGGACTTTGAGAAGAATCCTGTCCCGTCTTAAGAAGGGAGACTTTGACACTCTTGTCTCCCCCTTAACAAGGGGAACTTTTACACTCTTGTCCCCCCCTTTTTAAGGGGGGTTAGGGGGGATCTGGAAGGCTATGACACCAATCAACACTGTTATGTCGTACCAAATTCCCAGTTGCGTCCTTAAAAAATTATGACTTACACTCAACCGCAAATTAAACCTGAAGACGTAAAAGTCAAAATCCTGCTCACCGGCGGACATCAGTGCACCGTCACCCTCAAATCCGACACACCATTATTACACAGCCTGATCAAAACATTAGTCGATCGCACCCAACAAACACTGGGTTTTTCGCCCTTATTTCAAATCCCCATAGACGACGGGCGTTCCACCCTTTTTTTTCCCGCCGAACACCTAGTCGGATTAGTCACAGAACCCCCAATTTACTTGCAGCAACTGCAACCGCAGCAGCCTGCTACTCCCGTAGAAATTCCCGCAGAAATTCCCGCAGAAATTCCTGCCCCTGCGCCGCCTGTAAATGACGATTTAAT
Source organism: Microcoleus sp. D2_18a_D3 (assembly GCF_036702455.1). NCBI lineage: Bacteria > Bacillati > Cyanobacteriota > Cyanophyceae > Oscillatoriales > Microcoleaceae > Microcoleus > Microcoleus sp. D2_18a_D3. The sequence continues at coordinate 130,138 of NZ_JAUBTK010000006.1, read as the reverse complement.
ATCTCGCTACGCTCAAATAGACAACTTTTTGACCCCCGCCGAAAAGAACAAACTCATTAAATATGTCTTAGCAAAAGAATCACACTTTGTGAGTACCAGCACCTCAACAAATGCCGAAGATTACCGCCGTTCGATGGTACTCCACTCGTTCCCCGAATTTTCCGAACTGATGGTTAATCGCATCAAAGCAATTCTCCCCGACGTGCTCAAAAGTTTAAATATTCCGTCATTTCCCCTGGGTGAGATAGAAGCTCAGCTAACCATGCACAATGACAACAACTTTTATAAACTTCACAACGACAGTGGCTCGCCAGATACCGCCAGCCGATTTTTTACTTACGTTTACTATTTCTATCGAGAACCCAAGGGTTTTTCAGGTGGCGAGTTGCAGATTTATGACAGCAAGATTGAGAACAATTTTTATGTGGCGGACAAGACATTCAGAACTGTTGAACCGCGCAATAATAGCATCGTATTTTTTCTAAGTCGCTATATGCACGAAGTTTTGCGAGTTAGCTGTCCCTCAAAAGCTTTTGCTGATAGCCGCTTTACTATTAACGGCTGGGTACGCAAAGCAAATTGAGACAAGATTTGCGGATTAAGCTGGGTGCGTAAAGATGAGACGGCGGTTGAAACCGCGTCTACACAAACAAAACCCGCCGACGCGGGTTTAAGAATGGACGGTTAACATGATATTTTTTTATTGACACCGCATTTTCCTCAGTCCGCGGAGGCGGACTTGGTTTGTGTAGACGCGGTTTCAACCGCCGTTTACGTCTCCCGCGATGCTATATTTACTCCAGTGCTCCCGCACTTTTGAGCAATTTCACCACACTGGAATAACCCTTATACTCAGCCAGCATTAAAGCTGTATAATTTCCCGGATTTTTGTGGTTTAGTTCTGCACCAGCATCAATTAAAATTGTTACTGCCTCAGCATAACCCCGATGTGCGGCCCACATTAAAGCGGTTGCGCCCGAATCATCCAGCAAGTTGACATCCGCACCTTTTTCGACTAATAATTGGACGATCGCAATATAACCCCGATCGCACGCCTTCATTAAAGCCGTTTTCCCCAAATCCGCCGGGATATTGGGATCAGCACCGCCGTCAAGCAAAGCCTTCACCGTCTCGGTATGTCCGTGAAACGCAGCCAGCGTCAAAGCCGTCTCCCCAAAGTTTTTAGCATTCAGAAAATCAGCCCGATTTGAGTTTACTTTTTGCAGTAAAGCCGATACGATCGCACTATGGCCGTGAACAGCCGCCACCAGTAAAGGCGTATCGCCCAACCGATTTCTCGAACCGACGCTAGCACCTCGGTTTAAGAGCAATTCCACCACATCTTCGCAGCCTTCAATCACCGCAAAATTCAAAGCAGTTTCATCATCTTTATCCTTAGCGTTGATATCGGCGCCAGCATCGAGTAAGATATGGGCGATCGCCGCATTTCCGCCAGCAGCAGCGGCCATCAAAGCCGTGCCCCCATCTCCATTTTTCACATTCGCATTAGCACCCGCACCAAGCAAAGTTTGCACCACATCAGTATTGCCGGCATCCGCAGCCAAAGTTAAAGCAGTTTCTCCGTTTTTGTCGGGGGTTTCGACACCAGCACCAGCAGCCAACAGCGCCTCGACAACAGCTAAATTTCCCGCCGTCGCAGCCAGCATCAAAGCAGTTTTGCTCTCTAGATTTTTAACATTAGCATCCGCCCCACAATTGAGCAAAATTCGCACAATTTCTGCGCTACCTTGACGGACAGCTAAAAACAGCATAGAATTATCAGCAACAGCACCCGCATCCACCAAAGCTTTTACAACAGCTTCATGACCGGATAAAGCAGCTATTTTCAGAGCAGAATCTCCATCTTTATCTTGGACATTTACATCAGCATTAGCATCAAGTAACATCCGCACAACATTGATATCGCCCTTGAGAGAAGCCGCCATCAAAGCCGTACTTCCATCATCATTTTTAGCATTAACATCAGCACCCGCAGCCAGCAACAGCCGCACAGAGTCAGCCTGTTTGTGAGCCGCCGCCAGCATCAAAGCCGTTAGCCCAAAACGCCTGCTCACTTGGTTGACATTAGCGTCATTGTTTAGTAGAGTACGCACGATTTCTGTATAGCCCTTTTGGGCAGCAAACATCAAAGCCGTCGTCCCCTCAGAGTCTTTGGCGTTAGCGTTAACATTCTTAGCGAGTAAAGCTTGGACGTGAATAATGTTGCCAGTCTTGGCGGCTTGAATCAATACAGCGTCTTGTTTAGTGGCAGGCATAATAGTCTCTCATACCGTATATTTTTACCGTCGCACGAGACGGCCTGACTGGTATGCTAAGTTTTATGAAGTATGTTTGCTAATCCTCAGAACACTATGAATCTCGAAATTCCTCAGTCAGTGAAAGTTTGGAGCCAATTCATCCACCCAATTTTAATGTGGGTACTGCTGGCCATCTCATTTTATGCTTTGTATCTCGGCATTCAAATCCGACGTACCAGAAGTGCGGAAGGCGAACTCAAAAAAGAGTTAATTAAGGGCAAATTCAACGTCAAGCACCACCAGATGGGTTCTTTGCTGTTAGCCTTGATGGTTACGGTTGCGATCGTCGGGATGGGCGTCACCTACATCAACAACGGCAAGCTATTTGTGGGGCCGCACTTGCTAGCAGGGTTGGGAATGATGGCAATAATTGCGATCGCAGCCTCGCTTACTCCTTTGATGCAAAAAGGCAGTGATTGGGCGAGAAACACTCACATCTTTCTGAATATTGTGCTTTTGGGGCTGTTTGGCTGGCAAGCGGTATCAGGAGTGGAAATCCTGCAAAGAATTATCAGCAAAATGTGAGGATTTGAGTAAGATTGCTAATTGCTAATTGCTAATTGCTTTGGGGCGATTAGTGATTAGCTATTTAATTGTCAGATTATCCTCAGCCTCCTTGCTATACAATAGAATGGCAGTTTAAAACAGCGACGGGGTGCGATCGGCATTAGTTGCGTTTACTGTCAGAGTCTCTCAATTGTGGCCCAAAGTTTAAGGTTCCGGCGTTGCGGGCGGATAGCTGGTATCAACGATGTTTTCTGGGCTTCGAGCATATGACGGAGTATCAGAAATCTGGCTGATGTTTTGAGACAATAAGGTTCTGTATGCTTGCTGAGGATGAGTTGGTTCGTCAGGATATTTGAGTTCTAGTAATTTTTCTGACAACATTGGATTAATAAAATGAGTCCTAATTGTTTCGGAACTGCGATTCAATATTTCAGCTAATCTTTTGACAGTTAAATATCTTTCCGAGCAAAGTTTCAGAATAGTATTTCTCATTAAATCAGGGCTTACCCGATTTTTTTATCGCACAGGAGTAGCTATTTCTAGTAAAAATAAGTTTTCATCATTATGCACAGAGTTAGGCTCGTTATGCACGGAGCTTGATTGATTATGCACGGAGTTAGGCTCGTTACGCACGGAGCTAGGCTCATTATGCACGGAGCTACGCTCGTTATGTTCGGAGCTTGGAAGCAGTGAAAGCAAATCCGATTGACCTTTATTTGGTAGAGCGTACTGGGTTCCACGCCCACGTCCTGATTGCGCCAACCAGCCGTTATTGACCAAGTGCTTTAGGCACTCTCCTATGTCTCTAGGATGTTCCTGTCTGTAAGACTGAATGTCACTATAGCAATCCTAAATCAGTTTCAATAACTGGTTAACTGGTTCCCAGGAAGAGCCTGGGAACCGATGTCACTATTGCTCTGCCTCGGCTGCGACAATGGAGGCAGAGCCTCCGGATATGCGTTACCAGGCTCTTCCTGGTAACGAGTATAATCATTTAGGATTGCTATAAGTGTAAATAAGCGTCGTTTAGTACATCTTTCTACCCCAGCAACTTCTGCATTGTCCGGATGTCTTAACGATCTTTCAGTAAATGGGTGGCAGATGCGGTAAAATTCGGCTATGCTGGATTCCTTCCACACAAATTCGGCCTATTCTCCCATTTTCACTAGTAAAGTGCAAACGTGCAGGATAGTACCTTGGATTAGGGGCACTAGACCGCAATTGTGCGGTATGAATTTTGGATTTTCGGGAGTTAGACCGCAAAGGTGCAGTCTAATTCCCTAATAGGGGTGTTAGACCGCTATGAGCCGTTGAATATATAGTTTAATCGACAGTCCATATACCTGTATCTAGGTAGACAGACAGTGTTTGGTAAAGTCTGGACTGCTATTAAACACTTCGCTGCAACCGACAGCCGAATGCAGCGATAAAAAAGCTAACCGCGTCGCCTAGCGGCTGCGGTTGAGCTAAACCGTTAGACCGCTTAAGTTGCGTGTGAGGGATGTTAGCAGGAGCTTACCTATGAGATCCATGCTTAAGTTGAGGGCAAGTTCTTGGTTAGAGCGTAGTTAGAAAGTTCAGTGTGAAGCAATTATTACCAAGCAACAGTACCCTCCTGGGTACTGCTAGGCTCAAACTACTGCTCTATATTGAATGCAAGTGTGCAGTAAGTCCAGATTAGATTGGCGAAAAGCAAGAGATATACAAGTAAAGATACTTATGAATGTACAACGTGAAGTTGACGGACTAGCAGCTAAAAAGCCAATAATCGCCTTCTGCCTAATTTTGGCAGTGGTATGCTGTTTTTGCTTTGGTGTATCTCCCGCACTCGCTCAAGTTCCACCTCCGAGAATTGACCTTCCTAGAATTGATCCACGCTTAAATCCTCAGCCTATACCTAGACTTGACCCAGATCGAATTCGTCTTCGTCTGCCAAACTGGAATTTTGAGTTAGGGTTAAATAATTGGGAAAAAACTGGAACTGCGTTTGATAGTCAACCAACTTATGGTAGTAACGTTGTTGCAGCAAGAGTCATTGGTAATGGAACTTCCTACTCTATGCCTTTAGGTGGTGATTACTGGAAAGACACAGCTTTTCCAATAGGGTACAAACAAAATTACTGGATTGGTACTTACGAAAATCGCCCGAACAAAAATACTTCACGAGGCAGAATTCAAGGCGATAGCCCTCAAGGGACATTAACCTCACAACCATTTACGGTTAATACCAATTACATTACCTTTTTGATTGGAGGAGGTAATGATATCAATAGATTGAAAATTGAACTTCTTGAGGAAATCTCACCTAATAGTTATCGTCCTGTAGCAAGTACTGCCAGAACCGGTAGAAATAACGAGTTGTTTAGACGGGATTGGTGGGATGTGCGTGCACTCAGAGGGAAGAGGGCACGTATACGAATAGTAGATACTGCCAGTGGTGGCTGGGGTCACATTAATGTAGACGATATTCAGTTTCAAGATATAGAGCCTCCTTACGGTCCCCCACCAGAAGGTGCCGATTTACCAAGCCTTGCTGCTTTCAGAGATGGTGATGTCTGGCGTGATTTAGACTTTCCACTTTGGGGTTTCGCAGATATGCATACTCACCCAATGAGTCATCTAGCTTTTGGGAAGAAACTGATGCATGGTGTACCCGATATTGGCTCGATGGTACCAGCAGGTACTCGTTACAAAGGATTTAATGCTGTTGAACGTGAGTGTAATACGAACGACGAAATTGCCACATCTATCGAGCAAGCACTAGGCAATTGTAATGCAACTCATGGCGGGAGGGGTCAGGATAATGACTGTGGAAATTACTTGAGAGCTGCTCTAGTTAACCAAGTAGATGAGGTTTATGCTCATAGATTTGGTTTGCCTTTTGAGAAGGAGCCATTTAACGCTCATGGAGATCATCCACATGATGGATATCCAAATTTTACCCATTGGCCTCACTTTAGTGGGGTAACTCATCAGCAAATGTGGGTTGATTGGATTAAAAGAACTTACGATGGTGGAGAAAGGGTAATGGTGGCTCTAGCAGTCAACAATCATTTGTTGGCAGAAGCTTTGGATGGAGATGAGCCAAAGAGTGATAAAGCTTCAGCAGATTTGCAAATTACAGAGATTAAGAAATTTGTTGATAGGCATAGCAATAGAGCTAGACCTATTGGCAGCTTAGAGAATTTTATGGAAATCGCTTATTCTCCTTCGGACTTAAGGAGGATTATTCGTAGTAATAAAATGGCAGTGATTCTTGGACTTGAGATTGATAATATTGGTGATTTTAACTACTCTACAATTCTTCCGAGTGAAGCAAGAACACCAGAGAATGAAAAAAAAGTAAGAGACGAAATTGAGAGGTTGTATCGTACAGGCATGAGATATATTCTCCCAATTCATGCTGTGGATAACAAATTTGGAGGTGCCGCTGTCTATGTTGACTTGTTCAACATAGCAAATCGCTTTTCTGCGGTGCAACCTCTACCGCCAGAAATTGGTTCTACCATTCCTGGTACAGGGTTCAAAATCGAGACAGCGCCTGATCCATCTATCAAATATCAGCTCAAGCCTCATTTAGAGACTGCTTTAATGGCTGAAATTCGAGGAGCAGTCGAAGGCGTAGAAGGTATACCCGTCCCTAACCCCGACTTCCCTTTAATTCCGGTACCTCTTAGAGATGTCCTTAGAGGGGAGAGGGATTATCAAGTTGTTAAAAACTATTTTTTAACACCTGATCCATTGGCAGAAACTTACCGATTTACTCCTCCTGGGCATAGAAACCAAAAGGGTTTAACTCCAATTGGTGAATTTGCCATTAAAGAGATGATGCGGCGAGGAATAATGCTCGACATTGATCATATGTCTGAAAAGACTGTTAATAAAGTGATAGAAATCGCTGATACACCAATTAAGTATCCACTTAGTTCTGGACATAACGGAATTCGACGTCCGGATGGCTCTAATAGGCAAAATGAAAACACTCGTTCAGATGAACAGCTAAGGAAAATTTTTGAACTGGGAGGTATGTTAGGAGTTGGCTATGGCAACTCTTCTGCAACTAGTTTCACACAGAATTACTCACTAGCGGTATCAAAGATGGCGGGTATTCCAGCAGCAATTGGAACAGATATCAATGGACTTGTACCCGGACCTGCTCCCCGCTTTGGACAATACGCAAACTTTTACAGTGGTAACAGTTCTTCAGATGAACGTACTAGAGTAAGATATGTCGGAGTCAGTGATACAGGTTCTGGAGAACCTATGACAGTGCTACAAACAGGTAACAGAAGATGGAATATCAACACAGATGGTGTAGCTCACTACGGACTCTTGCCTGATTTTCTTCAAGAGTTGAAGAACGTTGGGTTATCGTCAGATGATATGACATCATTTTTTATGTCTGCTAATGAATTCGCTCAAATGTGGGATAAGTCCATTCAGGCATCTGCTCGTGTCCGATAATTTTGGCTTTTAGGCATTGCTAACACTTAAGACGGGTTCTGTTCTTGAAGGCGATTGCGGCGGTCTAACAATTCTGGTGCAAGGGATTGACCCAAGTTACTTGCGCTGTTTTAAAGGTATTGGCAACCGCTGACCAGAACCGTTAGGCTGAGTTCAAGATTATCTGCCGTCCCTGATTGGGAACGTTAATCAAGAAAAATACGGCGTTGCATAATTAGAGTATAAATAGAGGGAATCACCATGCCATGTCCTGAGTGCAAATCAACCCATATCCGTAAAAACGGTAAGAAAAAAGGAAAACAGAACCACATTTGTGTCAAATGTGGTCGTCAATTTATCCGTGATTATGAGTGCCACGCCTGGTTACAGTGAGACTGTGAAACGGGAATGCCTAAAAATGTACGTCAATGGTATGGGTTTTCGGGCTACGCGAGCGAATCAAGGGAGTTCATCACACCACCCTAATAACTTGGGTAAGACTGGTGGGAAAACTATTACCAGATGCTTATGACCCCGAAGCCATGCCAGAAGTCGGTGAGCTTGATGAATTGCAGACTTATGTGAAAAAAAAAACACAAAATCTGGCTGTGGACAGCCGTTGACCACTTTCGGCCAGGAATTTTAGGATGGGTATTAGGAGATCATAGTTCCGAGACGTTTGAATCGTTGTGGGACACGCTAAGTGCCTGGAAATGCTATTTTTATGTCACGGATGGATGGCCAGTCTATCTGATGTTTATTCCTGATGAAGATCACATCATCAGCAAGACTTATATGACACGAGTAGAAGGGGAAAATACGAGGTTGAGACATTATCTGGCAAGACTACATCGTAAGACTCTTTGTTATTCTAAGTGCGCGGAAATGCTCAGGCACTCTATTAAATTATTAATACATTACCTAAAATTTCAGGATGTTCCCGTTCCAGCAGTATTCATACCTTGATTCAGCAATGCCACAATTTCTTGCACTCAGGTGATTAATTCGATTCGGGTTTTACGGGGAGAGCATCCTTATATCGTTTGGACAAGTGACCAATTTCAAGATGACTCTAAATACATCCAAACTTTGACGCTGATTCCGTTGACTTCACAAGAAACCTATAAAGGTTTGCCAACTGTATATCCGATTAATTCTACAAGCACAAATGGTCTTTCTAAGAATTCCTTCGCTCTAGTACATCAGATATGTACTGTTGATGCTAACTGTTTTAAAGACTGGCAAGGGGATTGGCTTAAGCGAGTTGGACAACTGGATAAAGCAGATAAGGAAGCTATAGAGGAACGTTTAAAGTATTTTTTAAATCTTGGGGATAATCCGGGTGCAGATTGGTTTATTGAAAATGCGTCTATAGAACTTTTACAGAAAGTGTTTAATTATCTGCCAGATGAAACCACAAAAAGTATGGCTATAGAAAAACTGATCGACGATTTGCGATCGTAGTCAATGAGTAGTAATTGATGGTAGAGGTCAAGAAGGTTTTTGCAGTGGACTTGAGCACTCTCGCTCTATCCTGTTAACCTTCTCGATCGCCCAAACGGCATTTTAGCCACATCTAACAAAAATTAAAAAAGGCGGCACCCAGATTTGAACTGGGGGTGGAGGTTTTGCAGACCTCTGCCTGGTCAACCAAAACCATACCAGCCAAGACTTGTACATTCAAGCAAAAAATCTGCACTAGACTTGCACTATCTCATGGATGTGGCTACAATTTTATCAGGGATTGAAACAAGAGAAATATGGACGATCAAAAAATAATTCAACTTTACCAGGAAGGGAAATCCTGCGAAGAAATTGCAGGATACTTCGATTGCACCAGTCAATGTATCTCTAAAAAGCTCAAAAAATTAGGCGTACAAACCCGCCGCGTCGCGGGCTACTATACGCCAGAGGAATTAAAAGAAGTGAGGCAAACTATATCACAACTGCGATCGCAAAACCTGACTTACAAAGAGATCGCAGAAATAGTCGGTCTCTCTGACACTTCGGTCTGGCATCATTTGAAACACTGCGAATAAAAAATGAAAAATTTGCTATTACTAGACAAAGACGGAACGCTAATCTCTCCCAAATCTGGCGCTAAATTCGTAGGCGACCCGTGGGATCAGGAGCCACTTCCCGGAGTTACTGAAACCCTGAAAAAATACGCTGCTGATGGCTGGGATATGGCGATTTGTAGCAATCAAGGCGGGATCGCCGCTAACCACAAATCTTTGAGCAACTGCATTCTAGAGAAAAAATTTTGCTTACAGCTTTTCCCGGAAATCAAAGAAGCTTATTTTTGCCCCGACTTCGAGGGCAAGGAATGCTGGCGAGTGTGGGGAGACTGTGACAAAGATTCCCGAATTCTCTACAGCGAAAATTCATGGGAAACGACGAAGTTACAAATCGAAGGCAAATTCCGAAAGCCCAATCCCGGAATGCTCTCGCTGGCTGCAAGTTTTTACAATTTTGACGAAATACTTTATGTAGGAGATCGACCTGAAGATGAGGGCGCGGCTTCCGCTGGGAATATCCCGTTCAAATGGGCTGCTGATTTTTTTTAAATGACCAATATATAACTGACCGAGAGACCAATCGGGAAAGTGTCCGAAATTTCGGACACTTTTTAAGTTAGAATAACTAGCAAGAGTTTAAACGTTTGTGGATTGCCAGCCCCTTAATCCCTTTTAGGGTTGATCACTCTGCCCTCCGCGTAAATCACGTTAACTACGTATTTCTTTCTGCCAAACCTTTGATGCCGTTAGGCGTTTAAATAGCTTCTATCTACTCTCCCCCCCCCTCACCACCGAGGGGATATTTTTATCAAAACTTAAAAACTTCATTTCCCGGCACGACTATAGTATCGAAATAAAGTCGGCCGCTATTTTTGCAAAATTGCATAAATTCGCGGTGTCCGCGCCGACTTCTACCAACCAAGCACCCGGCTGACGCCTGACCAATATCATTGGGCGGCATATCATAGCCCCAATGCTGGTTGATACCGTAGTATCCCCGCACTTCTCGGTCGCCCGGTCGGATAAAGTCTTGGTTATAATCCCGAAAACCATTCACCTCACCTACTTGAATTAGTGATTCGTGTGGCTCGCTGTTACCATGAATTCCAATCTCCCAAGCTTCCTTGTGATACCCGAAGGCGATCCGGAAAGCACCGCTGGAATTCATTGGTGTGTGAGTATACCAGGCTCCCGGCTCGCAAGTAGCCTGCCAACAGTCAAGGCATTTAGTTTTCTCAAATACGGCTCGCACATCATTAAATTGATTGGGTGCATCGGCATTCAATCGCCCATTGATATCAATTCCTTCGATATAGATAATATTGAAATTACCGAGTGGGTAGCCTTTTGATTGGCAGTATTTAAGAATTTTGGCGCTAGCTGTCAAGTCAAGCATAATTTTTGAATTCTACTTTTTAGAGCTAATTTAATGGCGAGTAATTTCAGTAAATCTTCTTCAGAAGATTCTCGGAGACCCCGACCTGCCATTGTGGCAACATAGATATATTCAGCAATTACATCTTCAAAAGCATTGAGTAATTCCGCAAGAGTGCTGTCGGGATTGGTGAGGCATTCATAAGCTTGACAATAGGGCATTAGTGCCGCCTATTTACTTTGGTCTATATCGATTTGATCCGCATGATTTACACGAGTTTGTGACTGGCGGTTTTGGGGGCTAAATCCGCCCGCAGCGGAGCCCAGAAAAGCACCCGCAGCCCCTATCGTGTAAGCAAATCTATCTCCTACAAGTCTTTCGCTGTTTAAAATTGCACACAAAATTATAGTTAAGCCACTAATACCAAAAATACCAGGAGTGAGCGCTCGAATGATTTCACTTATAGCGGAAATATTTTCTAATTTCATACTCAAGTAAAGTCAGTACGTTCGGGTTTATTTTCTTCTGGTAAAGGCGGGCGTCGCTGCATTTTAAGCACCTTTTTAATGTCCTGACATTCTGTTTGTAGGAGCCCTATATCAACGGTGTTGCGACTAATGTTCTTTTGAGCCTTGCCTGCGAAAATGTGCCAATCCTCAATTTGCGAGATAATGCGATCGATGCGAGCCTCCGAACGTAAAATCGCGGCAGCAAACCCGCCAGCAGCAGCAGCTCCACCTATACTTACTACAACCGCAATAGTTTCGAGTAATTCTTTGGTAGTCATAGCAGTTTAAATTGAAATTAAGGAATAATACCCATTTTTTATAAGCCGGCTTTTTGGGAAGTATAAGACTGCCGTGGGAACGGTTTTTATCAATCGCTCATCTAGTTGCAATAGGGTGGGGATTGATTGAATCTCTAACTCACAATATTTTAAACTGGTATACCGATCAATCCCTCCATCATAAATACCCCATCGCCTTTCCCCAAAAGGTTTTGCTTGCCAGTGAAGTATGCAAAATTGACCAAGGAGACGAAAACGATTAATGATAGGGTTAAAGTTCATTTGGAGATTGAATTCTGGCATTGATGGATAAGTCAAGGTGACTTCTGCCGATTGTGTTACGATAACTGGATCTAACATGAAATCGCAAGAATTCGAGCGTGAAAGCCCGTAGAAGGATTTATTAGTAAGCGCATAGGAAAACAATCATTCCGAAATTTTTCCGGCAACATAATCAAGTCAATTGTATTTATACTATCTTGCCAATCAACTAATCGCTCAATCGCTGCAATCGGGCCTGGAACAACTTCGGCAAAAAGTGCGACTGCCACCTCTAAAAATTCGCCTGTTGCTATATATTCTCCGACTAGGCTTGACTGGAACACTAAGAATTGGCATCCAGAAAACCAACTTGTAAAAGTTGGTGTGACTGGCTCAATTTGTTGATCCAAAACCGTGAGGATTGTTGAAGGCATTTAGAGTAGACTTTCACCCTGATACTTTAGGCTCAAGGGATTTGAGGGATTTACGTTTGGACTAGGTGAGATGTAGTTTGATAACTCCATTATGTGTTCGTTATGATTGATATCTCCCGGAGCATAGGGGATAATTACCTTAAACTTGCTTTCTCTAGACACATTAACAGCAGAACTAAAGCACACTATTGCTGCTCGCGGTTCAATCCCGCCCAGTCGAGGGATAACAGGGCTGTTTATTTCGACTTGGCGCTCCAACATCTTAGGGGTTACGGGAATTAAGATTTCGCCACCCTCATCGTAAAATTGCCTTTGATTAATTAGCGATTCCTCAAGATTATCTTGGGTGTATCGGATTTTGATATCCTTACCCCTAGTCGTCTTGAGGGTTTTAATTTTTCGGTCGCTATCAGTCGGCATCTATTTCAAAGACGGCCACATTTTCAGTCTCTGAATCCAACGTTTCGACTAATGTTTCCGCGTCGTCTTTATTATCAAAAGATAGAAAATCACACTGATCGGGGTCTATCATGTTACTGACAGCACTTTTGACATCAATCCATTCTAGAGATTTTTTACTGCCTTTTTGAATGAGTTGGTGTACTCCTAGAAACGAAAGCGTACCATCGGCGTTTGTTTCGGCTTTGACTATGATGTATCTCATTTGATTCCTCTGATTTCCCCAATTCCTTTGCTTCTGATTATCAAAGGGTTGGTTTTGATTTCCCTCCAGACTTCAATCCATTCAGGAGTTGCTGGTCGGAACGGATATTCCATTCTGTGTTCCTTTCCTTCGCTATCCCAATAAATTATGTGTCTTGGTCGAACGTTTCGGGGCAAAGGACAAAAGCCTGTACCCCGCATGGCATTGATCTTAAAAATTTCAGGCAAAAAGAAATCCGAAACTTCCAGAGAAATAAAAGGGTAAAGTTTGCCTGAATCGGTGGTATAGTCGGCTTGCCACAACACTAGGCTGGGAGCGCAGCAGGATTTTTGCTACTGAATCTTTTATCCCATTCGCCTCGATAGCCAAGGCAAAGGGTAGCCGATACATCTCTGAGAGCGATCGCACAAGCCCTAATATTCGCCGTGGCTCGACTGCTCATAGGTACTAGCATTTTTGATTTTGCCTCTTGTACACTAGACTCTGCCCCTTCATCCCCTGTAATTACCCGTCTACTCTGAAGCATAGTTACGTTAAACCTGCGATGATCGAAGGTTTTGGAACGAAAACCAGGGCATCTTGAGGCAGTGGTATTGAGTGCACCTCCAGCCACCAAACAGGCTTCGATTGCTGTGGCGTATACTTCATAAGGCGCATTTTCTACGTTTGTAGCCATTCGGAAAGCTTTGTTAACTTCCTTTGTGCCATCGGTCTCGTAGGTCATTGCGCCACTATACGATTGCTCTTTTCGCCCAGCGGAGGTATTGGCAATAGCAATTGCGGTCGGAGTGATCGGCGTCGCTGGCTCCGGTAATTTGTCCAGCATATTTCTCCAAGTCTCGCCTTCGAGGCTTACACAAACTACTGGGGCAACGAGTTGAAGTGTGGTTGCTATTGCGTTAGAAGTGGCAACTATGTTGTCTTTCAATGGAACTGGAATAGAAACGGTTTTTCCGCCTTCAAACCAGAACCTTAGCTTGCGAGGTGTCCAAGGAAAACCATCGACATCATCACAAGGTATGCCTTTCCCAATCTCGTCAACGATCGTTCCGCCTACAGCAGTAACAATCGTATCAATATCATCATCACTCAGTCCATCGGGGACTCGAAAAATATAGCTGTAACGAAGCGGAGCGGCTGGGTCGCCGAAATCAGGGATATAATTAGTTCCCCGAAACATTATTCCTTCAGGTCTGGCCATTTTTATTTAATTTCCATTTTTGGCAGGGTTGTTAAGATTTATCAAATGAGGAAGTTATCCCCCACAAGTTAATAACTCCTATGCCTCGGCAGCCAATTCAAGCGCGGTCGGAGTCAAATCGAAAGTGAGAGTGTAACCCTGACGCAATGTACCAGGCGCAATATTAGCCCCCGTAGCGATCGACGGATTTTGCTTAGCAACTGTCGCTTTTGTTGGCCGAGCCGTCGGCGCTAATGCTGTTATGCCTGAATGCAATCGATCCAAAATTTGCCTAGAGACCTCCATTACATTGCCTGTCGTTGCATTCGCTTCTTCTGCAGTGAGTCCAGGGAGGGAGGCTAAAGGGATGGTGATATTAGTCCCATCAGACGTGTATCCGGTAAAAATTTCGGCCGGTGCTACTTGCATTTTATTTACTGTATTTGGGGTGAGTGCTGACCTTTTAAACTTAGCCCCAACCAACCCAAAACGTACCGAAAACGTACCAAAACTCGGTCGTCGGGTTTAAAGGTAAAAGCACTCGACGACCGATTTAGTGTAAGGCTTTCGCGAGTTGCCACTAAAAAAGTAAATAGGTAATAATGATTTAAACATTTATTTCTTGCTGGCAGGTCGCTATGGCATTCTCTTCTGTAACAGTAAAAATATCCACCGACACTTACATCGCTTACAAAAAGCGGGCTTTGGACGAAAATATTACAGTTTGGCAGCTAGTTAACGAAGCTTTAAAGCAATACTTAAATAAATAAAGCTTTTTTAAAATATAGATTTTTGTTACTCGTTGAGGAATCGGCGGGTATTTTTTTTACCTTATATAAATGCGAAAGAAAAACAAGACCAAATCGAAAGCTTATCCGGCGACATTTTATTCCACCGCAGGAACGCAAGTAGATCCACTACCGTGTATCTCGCTCGCTGCCTATTGCCTTAAATATTTTTTGAGCGAATCTCAAGTGTTGAGAATGCTCACAAAAAAGGAATTATGTGCAGTAAGTTTCAAGAAAAAACTGTATATATCTGATACTCCTGTGGACAATCAAAGATGCTCTACGATTTAAATACTAGGTCTAGCGTTAACGTTTCCGAAGACGTTAGAGGCCCGAAAACCACGACTACAGTTAGTGTTAGCAATACCGTTGGTGTGGCTTTAGCGGCAAACGCCAATAGGGCTGTATTCGGCATTTACAATATCGGCACTACCCCTGTTTTCATTCGCGAAGGGGCGGTAGTGACAAGTACCCTCTACGATTTCATCATCCCTCCGGGATTCTATTGGAAGGAGGATTTCAATAATTCTCCTAGATACTTAGGCGCAATCGCTGCCATCACGGCATCTGGTACTTCTTCTCTCCAAGTTTCTGAGGCGGTGATGATTTAATGCCGAGTGAACCTTTATTTACTAATTTTTTTGGAAGTAGTGCGACACAAAATGAAACTCAAATCATTATCCTAAAAAGTGATTTGGTAGCACCCAGTGGGCTTACACCTACCTATGATTTTACCCCCGCGCCAATAAACCGAACCGAGCAAACAGCTTTAGCGCTTATCCTCCGCTGGCTAAGGAATCAAGATGTCAGCACAAATTCTCAATTTATCATTAAGCCATTCGAGCAAAGCTTGGAATTCCGATTCAATAAATGGCAACGCCGATACGTGAGCGAAATTGAAATCTGGCAAGATGACCAAATTTCGACACTCCCTAATCCCAATCTGATATAAATATGTCCATAGACAAACCGCTAACTGCATTTTTTGGCCCTGGTGCAAGCCAGGACGCAACAACCATAACTTTCACAAAAGCTGACCTAGTGAGTACCAAAACGCCGCCAGCTTTTACAGGGTTAGTACCCCAAGCGGAAAATTCCTCTGAAAGCATCATTTCGGTACTTTTGATGAAAGCAGCGGAGAATCAAGATACTAGCCAAGATTCTCAGTTTTTCGTGTTTCCGCCAGAATCGTCGATCGTTTCTGTTGTATCAGATGGCATACAAAAACCATTCGATCAGTATCTGTTTACAGTGAGGATGCTGATTCCGCGCGGTCAAGAGTATCCTAATCCTAATTTAATTTAAGGAGTTATTATGGCAGCAGTTTTCACCAACCAACCCCGAACAACCCCGATTTACAATCAACAACAGGCTACGCAATTAGGGTCGGGGAATTTTACCTCCATGCAACCAGGGACGCAACCAGGGATGCAGGGATTTGGAGGGCAACCAGGGGGAATGAACGGCAACATTTATCCACTTGGGCAGCAATTTGGCCATACAACAATTTATGCAGTTGTAGAAAGTGGACAACCGATTATTCTCGATCCAAAGACAGGGAAGCCGTATCCACCTGGCTACATTCCAACAATTCAAGATCCGAATACTTGGGAGCAGTGGACTCCCGGCCAATCATGGGCGGAAACAATGGAACTAGCTAATGCAGAATTAGCAGAAGGAAAGCGGCAAGCAATTGAAACTTTAGTGCGACCCGGCGAAGAAGCTGCAGCAGAGGCAACTCAGGGATTTATGAGGGATTTAAACAATGCGGCCAATAAACTCGCGGGCCAAACAGCCCAAAATTTGTATGGCAAAGATAACAAAACTTTGAAAAACCTTCAGGAGCAAGCGAGTCAAACTGGCCGGCAAGTGATAAATCAAGCTCCACAAGTTGTTAGACAAGGAGCTCAAAACCTAACTCAACAAGCCGGCAAAATGTTTAGTGGTGTCACGTCATCTGGATCGGTTTCTCCACGCCCTGCCGCTTCTGCTTTTGGTGGTGGCGGGATGACATCGGCTTCTACCTCTGTTGTTGGCGATCGCGCTGCTTTTTCTGGCACTAGGAGGTATTAGTGGCCATCCTAATGCCGGACAGGACAAGACAAATTACTGGCAAAATTTCAGCCACGAGTAATCCACAAAGTGCGGCTTTGTATACTCCGAGTACAGTATCCGTACTCGGAACGCCAGTAAATTATAACGGTGGGATGGCAAGGATTAGAGTATGTGCCTTTTTGGATTCAATACCTGAAACTCACGCGCCAGTTATTTTGCCGACAGATACGCTGGCACAAAAAGAGCAAAAAAACGCATTTTTTCGATCGGCTCCCAAAAAAGGGTTGATGGTTTATTTGCAAAGTCCCACAAGTAATGAAAATTTTGAAATAGGGATTATTGATATCTATAATATTAAGCCGTGCTTCCTTACTGGAATTTCTGAATTTTTCAGTGATTTGCAAATTTACGGAATTCAGTTTGGCTGGAAAATTTTCGCAGAAGTTGTTGATAGAGGGTATGGACTCTTACAAACCAACTCAGGCGAAAACCAGCAAAATGACAGAATTAGTATCAGTGGATTTGCGAACGAAACGTCGAGTTTTTTACAAGGTTCAGACGACATTATTTATAACGTGGTCTGATTATGGTCAGGATAGTCAACCACTGCTACACAAACCTTAATCACAAAGGTGATGCATATGACGTTTTGGGAGATGACATAACTAATGAAATAATGATTGGCACATCACCCGTAACTTTACTATCGGCTGTCAACTTAAACAGAAAAATAATTAAACTGTATGCCGTCGATTATTCCAACCCTTTAGCTCTTGTTTGGGTGCGACACGGTACAAATATCACTTTTACCAATTCGTCGTTCCCTTTATTACTGCGCCATCTATATGAAAATACATCTCAAGCTAGTCGCCCATTATCTGTAATTTGTAGCGAGGGAACAGCTTTACTTAGATTAACTGTGGTAAATAAAGTATGAGTAATATTGGTGGCAATTATAATTTTGGAGTGTGGAATCCACCCACTGGCATGGATTCTGTGCGCTACTCTCAAAATATCAATGTAGACTTAATTAACAAATTAAATAATTTGCAACTAAGCAAAGAAGAAGGATTTAAACAAGATTACAATGTCACAGCTCCATCCCTTGAAAGTCCTGACATGGACTTAATCGTTTATCTTAATGACAACAATTTTAAAGTTTTTACTGGGATGATACGGCAAGGCTGGGGAGAACAATGAGTGACGTGTTAACCCCGACACCTTTTCCACCTGCTCAACTTTCTTTATTAACTGGAGGAAGTGAATATTGCACTGTAATTGTTGCAAAAGAATTCAAAAGATGGCTGACATATGTCGGTGGTTATACCGAATATATACATTGGACATCTACAGGAAATGTTACCCGTTACGAGCAAGACGGGCGAGGATATTTAAAGATTCGGGGTCAATATCAATTTATCGATCCACCTGGCGAAGTCGTTTCTTATCCTGAATTTATTCCTGATTGGCGGGAAGGAACTTTAGTGGACTATTTTGATTACGGGGCTATTTCGGGTGCGGGTGGTTTTGAAAAAGATTTATACTCATATATAAAGAATCAATTCAATTATTATTATGATGACGGGTTTCAAAGAGTAGCAACGTCATATAAACTTATTTATTCTAACTGTCCAAATAGTAGTACATCGCCTAATGTACCGCCTTCAGCACCTACTTTAATTTACTTCGGCACTGCCGCTCCCCCACCCCCACCCCCTAAAGATATGCCCTGCTGTGACTGCAACGTAATCGCCACGATAATGGCAGAAAATACGATCACCGAATTAAAACAACACGAAGCGACCAGAGAACACATCGATCGCCGAACAATCGAAGGCTTGAGAGAAATCAACAAAATGCTGCAAGGGATGAACTTTAACATGAATTTGCAACCAATAATCGATCGCCTCAACGAACTTGAAGCCAACCTTTGGAATGGATTAAGAGCAGGGGGTTGATATGTCCACAGCGCTAAATTTTCAAGCTCAACCTATCACAGTTACTGCGACCGTCGCGGAGGCAACTATTACCCCTAAATTAGGGGTAGATATGAGTCCGGGCGGGAAACTTAGCGCACCTACAACCAGCCCTTATTCTGGGGGGCCAAGAGTTCAGGTTGTCAACAATGCCCCTACAAATCTAAAAAGCGCCGCTCCTCTATCTTCGAGAGCTGCCGCCGCTTCCAGGCTTGGCGCAAATATTGGATCTAAAGTTGCCCCCATTGCTAGCGCCGTTGCTAGCGCAGGGCCTCTACTCGCTGCTACAGCGGGGTTTTTAGGGCTAGAGGGGATTTTTGCACGCCCCGCCGGCCTCGGCTCGGATATGGTGGGGGGGAAGCCCATTCAACCCTACAGCGAGCCCGCAAAACCAGTCAACAGCGCGCCACAGGCAAAACCGCAGGTTAAAACACAGCCTGAAGTGCGATCGCCTACTACATTTGGACGCGAAGATCCATTCGCTCCCATTTTTGACTTTGAAGAGCCATATTCGCCGAAGCCGACACCAGCGCCAACATCCGCACCGACACCAGCGCCCGCGCCTTTTAAACCGAAACCAATTCCTAATCCGCAACCCAGAAGCGCGATCGACTTTGAAGCAAACCCCGGCACCGGAACAATTACCCTCTCACCGATAAACAATCAAACAAAAACCTTAACAACTCCCTCTTTACTGGACGAAGTGCAAACAGGAGGGGTGAATTTACTCACTCCAATTGTCGATTTTCTTAAAAAATTAGATATAGACATTCAGCAAATAAAACTCAACTTACAGGAATTTCAATTAGATTTTACGCCTTTACTTGAGGGGATATCTAAAATGATCGATCCGATTATGGAGGCAATTACAGCTATTCCCGAAACTTTCCCCGATATCATCAAACCAATTCTTGAGGGGATGGTAGAACTTGTCACTCCGCTCGCGAACCTGACGGCAACAAGTATTGAAGTTTCGTCGAAGACTCCGCGCACCACAAGCGAAGCTGTAGCGGAATTTGTAGCGCCAATATTCCTGCTAATCACTTTGCTTGGCACAGCCCTAGACGGGATTGGCAAAGCCATCAGTGGATTAACTTTAAAAACAGGAATCCAAATACCTCAAGGCATGGCAATGGGTGCACAAATCCCATTGAGCATGGCAGCATCTGCACAAATTCCGATGGGGATGGCTGCTGCTGCACAGATTCCGGTAGGCATGGCAGCATCTGCACAAATCCCACTGGGAATGGCTGCTGCTGCACAGATTCCCGTAATCCAAACTGTATTAGCTGAACTTCCTCAAACTCTTACGACGGCAGCCGAGTTGACGGAAATTACAGCCTTGCAGAAAACAGCAGAGGATTTGGCTAAATGCTGTAAAGATATTCAAGATAAAATGAAAAAGAAGAAGAAAGATGACGATGACCGTTTTCCTGAATTTAAAAGCGAGGGACTAATAGAATGCGACGGGGCTTCAATTCCTTACGCATACGCCGGAGATGGGCTGAAGGGACTTCACCAGCAGCAAAATATTATTCTAGGTATCAGCAAGATGGTACTCAAGAAAGTTTGTGATATTGACACAAACTCTGTCTCGTTCCCGGATATTTTTGGGAGTGGTACTTATGTTTGTGACGAAACTTTCGGCACGTACAATTACTCCGGGGTTGGCTTATTGGGGTTGCAAAGTCAGTTAGACAGAGTGCTAGATTTCAATAAAAAAATCCTCAGTGAAGTCTGCGATTTAGACGTACCCTCTTTCTCTTTCCCCGACATTTTTGGGGGAGGGACTTATGTCTGTGACGAGACTTTTGGTACATACAATTATTCTGGCGTCGGCTTGTTAGGATTGCAAAGTCAGTTAGACAGAGTGCTAGATTTCAATAAAAAAATCCTCAGAGAAGTCTGCGATTTAGACGTACCCTCTTTCTCTTTCCCCGACATTTTTGGGGGAGGGACTTATGTCTGTGATGGGAGTATTACTAATTACGAATATTCGGGCCCTGGGCTGATTGGATTGAGCAATCAGATTGGGGAACTAACGAAGGTTAACACCAAGATTTTGGCGGAGGTCTGCGACAACGAGAATATTATCGGTCAGCTCGACTTTTTGGATTGTGAAGGAAATACACAAGTTTTGCTGTACAGCGGTGACGGGTCGATCGGACTATCAAGTCAAATTAATGCACTAACTCACCTAACAAAATTGACCTATACCAAGGTCTGCGAAACTCCTATTTGTGTCCCAGTACAACCGGGGGATGAGTTCGCTGAATTTGATGTACCGCGGCAATTAGTGATCACTTGGGGCGAAAACTACCCCACACAAAAAGGGAGTCTGTGGCATACTCAAATTCCCAACCCCCGTGAGGATTTGGAATGGTGCCAAGATTTCGAGAATCTGAGTTATATCAAAGGAAATATTTATGGGCGATTGTTATGGGGTAACTCAAAAATTAAATCAGGGATGCGATGCGTAGGTGAGGATGAAGCCGATCGCATTCTCGATTTAATTGCTTTATTGAGTACCTCTACAGGTAAAAAGCGATTCACTAAAGGGGGGGGCGTCAAGCTCGATCCGGCAGTGAGGCCCGTGAGATGTGTCCGGGCTGCGATCGCACAATTAAATGCGGAAGGGGTAGCAGAAGTTGTGCAATGTTTTGTTCCTCCGCCTGGAGGGTGTTGAGATTTATTTTGCAATATTAAGGAGTGAATCTAATGGCTGAATTAATAAATCTAAATGCGACTACTACAACTAAGATCACGCAAGGAGTTTTCACTCCCATCGTGGGCGGGATGACCACAATGGGAGTAGCAACTTACAATAGCCAGGTTGGCACATTCACGCAAATTGGCAACAGAATCCTTTTTGATATTTATTTGCGATGGTCGGCGCATACAGGTACAGGTAATATGCGCGTCTTTGGGCTTCCTTATTCAGCGAATAGCCCTAGTTCAATTGCCATCTGGCACAAAAATTTGAATTTGCTAGCCAACTATATTTGTGAGGCTTATGTGTCTGTTTCAAATGCAAACACTATCACTCTTCACCAGGTTCCGGCAGGAGGCGGCCCGCCATCAAGTTTAAACTTGGATTCTTCGGCCGAATTAATGCTTTCAGGCCACTATACCACTGGTAGCAATCAAGGCGCTCACGAGGATTCGTGATCGGGCGCATCTCACTTTGGCAGGCGACCTCGCAATACTACGCTATCAATTTAAATATTCATCACTATCCAAAGCATTAGTCACTTCTTCGTAATCAGGATCATCTTCATCGTAACCCCAACAGTGTTCGCATTGTGGACACTTATAAAAACCAAAATCCTCATTATATTTGATTTCCAGTGAGCCGCACTGGGGACAAAATTTATCCAGCACTTTTTGAGCTTGTGTTTTCATGTTTTAAAATCCTATTGACGCGAAATTGCTATCATCATACCAGCACCTGCACCGCCACATCCTACAGCTAAAACAGCCAGATCGGGCTTGACAAATTTCCCCGCGGCGCACCCAACAAACAAAGCTACGACGACGGTAAGCGGTAAATACTTGGTTTGACGTTCGAGCCGGGAAACACGGTCAGTAATAGAAAGCAAAGATACTTCGATCTCATCATTCTGCCAAGTCAACTGTTTTTTAAGTACAGCTTCTTTGGCTGCGCCGTGCAATGGTTTTCCATTCTTGTCAAGAAATTTCATGTCTACCTCCAAAAAATAACGAAGATTAAAACAATTACAAGTGTCGCCACAAGCGCAACCACCAAATTCAGACAACAACCTATCAAGTACAGACAATTACGCATAATGATTTGTGTGATATATTTTGCATATCGCCTGCCTGGTTTACTAAGGTGATCGGCCCCTGACTGTTCTCGCAGTCGAGGGGCATTTTAGATTTTAGATTAAGCTTTGAAAGCGGCTACTGAGTAGCCTTCTACGATCGCAACCTGCAACACTGCCATCAGTTTGAGTCCTTCATTCGTCTGAATAGCAGCAGATGTGAGGACTTCCGGCATATCCGGGCCACAACCGACTACACCCATTAAGTTTTCACGAAATGAGCCGCCTTCACGCAAACTGTAGGCAATGGTTTCCAGTAATGCCAACTTTTGCTCTAAATTCGCTTCACTAAATTCAGCACCAAAAAGTGCCGAGAGAGTGCTAGATACTGACGGCTCGTCAATTTCACCAATCCGTTCGTAATCAATGCGCGTATCTTCAGTAATCATTTAATAACTCCTAAAAAATGAGCGATCGCACTTGCGAACAAACACGATCGCATCAGCAAGGGATGGAAGCGCCCGTCAGCCCGATCTGCACACCACTAAGGCAGGTGCCGCCATCAAACACTAGAAAGGGATAGGATCATAGTCAGCCTCAGAGTTAAAATTCGTAAAATCTTTTTCGGACTCTGGAGACTTGGGCCTGCTGATTCTTCCACCTCACCACGCTTTAATTCGTCGTGAAAGCGAGCTGCCAAAATAACCGTCAATTTGACAGCCGCTTCGGCGAGCCTAGGGTATTCTTCGAGTTCATATTTGCCGCTCCCGATCATCGCGGACAACAACTGCGTTGCCACAATTTCACCGTGCGGCTGATTACAATCAGGTTCGCGGAAATACTCGCAAATTGCTAATAACTGTTCCGGCGTGAACCCTTTCATTTAGATCGAAACTCCCAAATATTTTTCTTGTAGTCGTATCTAAAGCCACAGGACTTAACCTCATAAAATAACTGGTAAACCCTGATTCGCCCCTTAGTGGGAAAAACTTCTAGCGCCCGGAGAATCTTAACTCGAAGCGCTGGAGTAACCCGTCGCCCGATCGTCACCACGTTGTGTGGCAGTGGCAAATTATTGTCCGGCGATGGCCGACCTTCGCGATCGGGGTCGTCATCCATGAAAGGTTTAAGCCGATAATCGGCTGAGTAAATCAGTCGCAGATAGCGCTTAACTGCGAGTTTTCGGCAATCTAGGTCAGGGTACTCTGGGTCAGCCTCAAAGAAAGAGAAGCATCGAGGAGGCAATGTGGGCATAAAATCACCTCACCAACGACCATTTAGCGGTTTTAATATTCCACCGATAGCCCATCTTCTCAAGGCTGGCATAGAGTACCAGCCGATCGATTCCCTTGCATCCAGGGAGAAGAGTAAGAGCCTGTTCAGACTTACTAAGTTTGATTTTCATGACGTGTGTACAAAGGTAGGGCCTCTGCATACCCATAATCGGCAAAATAATCTTTCCAGTTGCGCTCCTGCATCACTCCTCCTCCATTTATGGGCGGGTACAAGGTAAAAAATTGCACCAGCCAGTAAGGCGAATCGAAGGTCAGAGGGTCTAAGCAACTGTTCCCAAATGTAATCCTGGTCAAAGGTAAGGGCCACGGTCTAGTCCAGGCATAGCAGGTAAAAAAATTTAGACAGCTATTGTTACCTCGTGGGACACAATCCTCTATCCCTATTGGACAAGGCTTTTTATCCATTACCTCAAAATCTAAAATCCAATACCCGAAACCAAAAAGTGTCCGAAATTTCGGACACTTTTTGGTTTCACTGGGATTATTTTCGCTCTGGCCAAGTGGAAAATAAGCCAGAGAAATGCCCGTCTCTCCGGGCTGTCACCCTTTTTTTAGCAACTACTGTGGAATTTTCAGGGTTCACAGTTGGCCGACCTCTATTCGCACCTTCATCAGCCTGCTAGTGGAAGCTTTGGGGATCGAACCCAAGCCAGCGCTTTTGACGCTGAATCTGCAGCACCAGCCAGCCCCCAGAATGCCCGTCTTTCCGGGCTGTCAACCGATGTTATTAGACCACAGTCGGCATCATGGTGGGTTGCCCTTCCCTTCCTGGCATCGAACCAGCGTGTAACTCCCTAGTCGCGACATAGGGATTCTTGCTTTTTAGGGCAATTATGCGGCTGTCAATCAGCAAGCTAGCCCCCGTTGCTGTTCCGGGTGTCACTGGTCTTTCCCATGTCAGCCAGTTGTTGAGAGCTGCTGCACACTCCTTGCTCGTCTGTTGTTTCCGAGCTGTCACCCGTACTCTCCGGGCTGTCACTCCACTTTCTCGCCCTGGCGACTTTCTTACCATTTCCGCTAAGCCAACGGTTAGAGTCCTGCGGGTATCAATGGCTTTCCCGATCGATTAACTGCGGCTTTCGCCCAGGATGCTAAGTTTCGGACCTGGCAGGTGTCGCCAGTGTCATCCCAATCGCCCTCAAAGTGTTCGCCAAAACAAGACATATCTGGCAAGGCTTTGAAGCTGTTTGGACTGATTTTTGTTCGCCGAATAATCTCACAAAGTGTCCGAAATTTCGGACACTTTGACGAAAACTTCGGTGTTTGCGCGGTTTCGCCGACGCCTAAAATCGCTTAAAGTCTAAGAAAAACCAGGTTTAATATGAACTTCAAACGGCGAATCGACTGGCGTAAGTGGCTGGGAGTAGCGGGCTGGATAACGCTTGGTTACTTCATCGGCAGACCCGATCAACTGGAACGGTTGGCACAGAACTTGAACAACCAGATGGCGAGCCAACGGTATATAATTCCCGCGACAATAACAACCACACATCAACCGGTGTTAATCCAGAGGCAGCCAATCATAGTGGCGGCGCCGCAACCCCTCCCCCATGTTCAGACTCAAGGCTGGAGCCAGCTTTCAGATCCAGAAGCACGGTTTTCTGTCCTGGTGCCGGGTGTTTTCGAGAAACGAGGAAACTCTCAAGAGCAAACTTTCTCTCGAACAACGGCAGACGAATTTTATGGGATTACACACCAATTAAGTTTTCCCAATTCCGAACTCATCAACGACAAAGGGAAGCAAGTGGTACTAGAAACTGTTGCCAAGCAGCTTGACCTTCAAGACTTTCGAGTCGTGGGCAGGCGAAGTTTCGGGCTGAATGGAAATCCCGGAGTAGAAATCCATCTGCAGCACAAAGATACAAATGTACCGCCCACGGTAATGAGGCAAATCATTGTTGGAAATCGCCTTTACGCAGTTTGGGCAACGACGCCTTATCCCCAAAATGCTCAAACATTTTTGAGTTCGTTCCGCCCGCACTAGACAGGCACTGGCGGAACAAATAGGTTTCAAGCGAGCCTCCCCGATCAAGACAGTGATCGGGGAGGTTTTTTACTATTTAGTTTTCAATGTTCAGACCAGCCGCTTGTAAAACTTGTTGGTCGCCGTGAATGTTGCTAAATGCTTCGATCAGCTCCTCAATACTGCAGTCGTAAGCTTGGCAATACTTAGGGAGATCGGTCAAAGCAGGGTGTGGCACGACAATACCGCGTTCCCATTTGCTAACAACAGACTCAGTAGTATCTAGCTCTACAGCAATCTGTCTTTGAGTTTTTTTAGCCCGTTTACGAAGCCACACAGGGGTTATGGACGATTTAGAATGAGTCATTGGGAGGCGTGATAGGGGTATCACTATCCTCCCAAGCTTCAGTAATCCCGTCAGCCTCTCAGATCAAGACAACAATCGGGGAGGCTCAACTATTTAGTTTTCAACGTTCAATAGGACTTTTGATCCTTCGTCTCTTTTTCCCAAAAACTTTTCCGGGTCAACAATAAACTCAGTTAAGTGGTCACGGGGAACCCCGGCAAGCTCGCACAATACAATCCATTGAAGACCCGTCAAAGACAACCTCTTCCAGCCATTCGCGCCTTCCTCTTCACGTCTGCGAAAAGTTGCACCCGAAATTTTTTGACCGGATTTATAAGTAATTACGCCAGCTAATTCCTCTGGCGAAAGCCCTAGTTGTTCTCGAATTTCTTTCAAAGGACAGTCCGTTCTTGCTTGACTTTGTGATTCTTTAGCCATAATAGCCGAATGGCTTTGCAAATTGCAAGCATTTTGCAAACAATTTACAAAGCGAGATAAACAACAAAAACGGCAGGCCGGGGATTTGCGGTCTACGGCCTGCCTACACCAACTATAAATTTCCTCTGGCAATCGCCTGTCCCCCTTGTTACATAAGACCTGCGGGCCGTGCATCGGGGCACAGAGAAAACAAAGGAACCCTTTTATACCACGAATTCGCACCTGATGAGTGCGGCTCCTGTCCCCCCTTCTCAAAATGCACCTAGTGCTGATTTTCCTCACATTTTTGCCGCCAACAGAGCCACCCCCTCCGGGAAGCGGCCGCCGAGACTCCCATTTCGTTCAGGAGGTACTGCCCATGTAGAAGCGATATCGAGCTGAGATTTTTCATTTACCTGTAATTGATTCATTGTTGGTTTTCGCGATCGCTAGCTGTACGGTGGGCGATCGCTTCCTCCCCCTCAATACCAAGAATTTACTCAGACAGTGCTCACTAAATTTTCAACCCACCAAAGGAGACGCCTATGAAGCAGTAGCCAGTCAAACAGCCTTATCTCATTCTTCGCTCCGGGCGATCGCCCTCACCCAGCGATCGCCCTTCCCCACTCACCCCAAAACAAAATGCAGACCAACA
Organism: Microcoleus sp. D2_18a_D3; assembly: GCF_036702455.1. NCBI lineage: Bacteria > Bacillati > Cyanobacteriota > Cyanophyceae > Oscillatoriales > Microcoleaceae > Microcoleus > Microcoleus sp. D2_18a_D3. The sequence continues at coordinate 102,874 of NZ_JAUBTK010000006.1, read as the reverse complement.
ACGACGTAGCAGACCAAATCATTCAAGAGCGCACATCACTCAAACATCTGAGAGTTTTGCTCAACGGGATGAGCTGGATTCAAAAAATTGCCGTAGCTCAAATCGCCTGCAACCAGATAGCTGCAGCAGAGCCAGTTCAGATAATGAATCTCCGACCAGTTGAAGAAATTTTCGACTATCAGATGCAGGCAGCAGTGCAATTGATGGGGTCATTGCCGCCAGACACTCTTGCAGAGATTGCGATCGAGATATTAGAGGAACCGCGCGATCGTAACGAATAACATCAATCCCCCCAACCCATTACCAATCACCAAGGATGCCCGCCATGACAATGGCAACCACGGAAAGACCAGTACGCCCCGCAGAAATGGGCCGCAAAGAAGCCGAAGAAGTCACGCAACTCATCAAAGACAATTTTGACAGCTTGGGAGCAATGTTGGTACAGGCTCGTGATCGCAAAGCTTACAAAGCACTCGGTTACAGAAGCTTTGAATCCTACTGCCAGACCGAGTTTGGCAAGTCGATCAGCAGTGCCTACCAGCTAATCGAGGATGCCAAAGTTCTCTCGCAATTAGAGGCGAGAATCTCCGAGCATTATGGCGAGGAAGTAACCCTAAAATTCCCAGCTTCACACCTAAAACCTCTCAAAGTGATCGAGAGCATTGACGACAAACTTAAAGCCATAGAATATGCACAGAAACTAGCAGCAGCGGACAACAGGAAGGCAACCAAGAAAGATTTAGAAATCGCAGTCTTTCAAATTGCAGGCAAACGGTCAGAGGATTTCAAAAGCGCGATTCAAAGCCTCGGATTCACCAAAGGAGTACAAGTCGAAGTCAAGCAAACCCTTAAAAACGACAACAGAGGGTTTGTCACGAATGTAGACAAACTAGGTAAAATTCATGTTGAATTTTACTATGGCAACCACAAATCAATTCCCTTCGACGCCACAGAATTAAGAATATTAGAAGCATCCGAAAAACCTGCCAGCCCCGCAAGTGACGACACCCTTAATAAAGGGGATAGGGTCAAAATTTTTGCCAAAGGACTTGAAGGGAAAACCGGAGAGGTGTATATCTGGAAACCCGGCAAGCTAGTAAGTGTAGTGGTGGAAGATGCCACACTGCCAATAGATATTGCCTATGCAGAACTAGAAGCTATTCCCAAAGACAAGAAAAACTCCAACTGGGAAGCTGACTTGAGCTGGGATACGGCAAAACAAACTTATTACTATTTCCAAAAAGAAGACAAAATCTACTCTCGTCAATGGCCCGTCGGCTTAACCCTCACCCCACACTCCCATGAACTCAATCCGATCGAGTTTATGGCAAATTGGGAAGAAAAATCAGCAGGCACCTTACTCGAAACCCTAGCTACACCAGCAAACTTAAAGACGCTGGTGTTGGCAAAGGCGATCGAACTCCCAGAGGAAAAAGGTAAGGAATTTGTCGGGGATTTAATTGATAGCTTGGTGCAATTATTCCCACAAGCTGTCGCAGAATTTTCGAGCATATCAACACAATTAATAGATGAGAATCAGCAACTGCGAGAACAGCTAACAGAAGCCGAAACAGCCATCCAGTCAATGATTGCAGCTTCTACACCCTCAGTCCTGGACTCAGCCCTGGCGTTTATCGAATCAAGCGACTTCTTAGCAGGAAATACCCCTGAAATCGCAAGCCCAGGGGACACCGCAGCGCACACCGATTTCTTAGTAGAAAACATCGCCGAGACTTCAACGCCAGGGGAGAGCGCAGCGCATCCCGATTTCTTAGTAGAAAACACCGCCGAGACTTCAACGCCAGGGGTCTTTGCAGATGACTGGAAATCAATATTGATAGCAAACAATTTCAGTCGTGACTATCACTTCACAGACGACTGCACAGAAGAGTATCGGGGATGGATAATCTACCTCGATCCAAATGGGGGATTCAACTACATTGACTTAAAACATCCTGAAAAAGGTGCTTTCTGTTGTGACAAGCACTGGGTAAGTGAGAACACAAAATTAGAAAGCGAAGACGAAATTATTCAGTGGACAAAGGGAGTTATTAACCAAATTGAAGATTTTTGCCCAGGGCAATTATCTCTCAACCTTCAGAGTGACCCAATAATATCTGAGATATCGGAAACAGATAAAGAGATCATCGCAGCAAAAAGAGAAAGGATTCTCCAGACCATCAATGAAGAACACGGAAAATTACTCACCACAAAGGATGAAAAAAAATCAAAAAAAATAAAAAACTCCCTCAAAAACCTATCAGAGCAGTTAGAAGATTTAAAAAAATTTGAAGCCTTCAAAAGTGGCGACACAGTAACTAAAACCAAATTTCCAGACAAACGAGGCACGCTCCTCAGAATGGAACTCACACAAACGGGAATGCCCTTTGCTTGGGTCACTTGGTTGAATGAATACGGCGAATTTCAACTAGAAGAGCAGCACCCTCTGGGAGTGCTCACGAACCTTAGCAATCAAGAGAACTAACTATGCAACGAGGTAGACCTTTCTCAAGTAATTGGCTATCCACTTCTGACGCTGCTAATGAGTTGGGAGTAAGTCGAGGTCATTTGTTGAATTTGAAGGCAGATGGAACATTCAAACGTGGCAAGCATTTTAGAGATGTTCGCCGCACAAATTCGATGCGAGCAACCTACAAGTGGAATCTGCCAGCCCTCCAAAAAATCTTGGATAAGGGGCCAGAAGTTCGCTAGCCATGCAAAATCTGACCGCCAGCGAATCACTTCTCACCCTTCCCCCCGACTGGATTTTAGAGCCAGTTGTGGAGAAGAGACCCATACGAAAAAACTGGACAAAGACCGATTTAGATCGCCTCGAATGTCTCGCACAATTAGAGAGCGGTAAAGCGACAGGATTAGGGTTGAAGTTAGGCAAGGGGTTACTTGCGCTCGATTTTGACGGCCCATCCGCTGCCAAGTTGCTTGAAAAGTTAGCCGGGGAAAATGACCTCTCTGACTTCACCAAAACAACGGCATGGACAAGCGGCCGCCCTGGTAGAAAGCAGTGCCTTTTCTTAGTACCAGAATCCGAATGGCATCGCATCAAAACTCGTAAAATTCTCACCGGAGTGACAGGAGATGACGGCAAAGAAGAGTGTTTAGAGTTCCGGTGGATTGGTACTCAGAGTGTTTTGCCGCCCTCGCTGCACCCCAGCGGAAAACCCTACATTTGGCTCAACAACCCGCTACAAAGCCCCCCGTTACCAGCACCGGAATGGCTGATAAATCTCTGTGAAAATTGGCATAGCGAGTATACTGGTGTTGAAAAAATAGATTTGGTGCGCTTCCCGGTGCGGTTGTTCAAGCACTTCGGCGGTTTAATGCGGGTGTGGCTGCTGGCGCGCCGCTTCGATATCTCGCGCGAAAAGCACCGCGGCCATTCCAAGGGATGTGGCGTAGGAAAATTTTCCCTAAAGGCAGCGGCCATAATTTTAAATCTCAAGGCCGTTACCGTCAGAGTATTGTTGCGTGAGGCCAAAAAAGCCGGGTTGATCCGCAATTACAAACTGCGGGGCGACTGGGTTAAAGACATTTATTATTCCAGCCTCGAAAAAGTGATCGCTCTTACCGACCTAAAGAAACTCGGCCCGGTCGCTGCTATCGAGATTGACGATTTAGCTAACCTCCACATCATCGCTACAGAAGTGGAGACACAGCATTTGCAACGTGCGGCTTATTACCGGCAACGGCAAGAAGAGCTGCTGCAAATAAAAGCTGACGGTTTAGACCCTCAGCAACCGACGCAGCTAATTGCGCCGACAACTCTGCTTCACACCTGCGAAAGACCGGCACGGGTAATTTGGCAGAGCGATCGGTTCACTTATGTTAAGTCGAATTTCCGCCCCTACGGCGGAAGTCAAAAGGCGATCGCAGAGGCGAGGGGAATTTCTACCTCGACAGCGAGCCGCCACCTTTCAAACAGGGACAGGTTGGCGGCCTCTCCAGTGCGAGGTTTTCGCAAGGAGTTGTCGCCCCTGGTTAAAACGCAAGTGATGGAACATCTGCCGCTCCTTAAAAATATGCCCGCGAAACTCTGCACAGAAGAGGGCTTAGTTTCGATGTTTGGGGAGTGGTGGAAGCCTCACTGCAATATCTACCTCATAAATCACCGTCTCGTGTCTGCAAGGCGGCGAAGGGGTCGCATTCAGGCTGTAATTGATAAGGGTAGCTTATTGTCTGAAAACACCGAGGCCAAAATTTTAGACAATAAGTTTCTTTTATCAGACGCTTCTTTTCTCAAGAAAGAAGGCGAGCCGGAGCGGGGAAAACGTCCAGCGAAAAAACCGGGACAAGGAACACCAAAAATGATCATGGCTCAGCAATAAGGGTTTTAAAGGTTCTAGACCGTCCTTTTTTACAAGGGGACAGACTATCTACCCCAATACCTCCATTGTTGGCTGTTGGCTCCTAAATTAAACCAAAGGTGTCTCATCTAACTGTTCGCTCAGGAAAAGGAAATACTATTGTTTCGATAAAGCTTGAGCAGTTATAAGCATTAGGCTGGAAAGGACGGTAAAAACAGATATTAGGGAGAGAGAAGGGAAATGACGCGAGAGGAAGCAATGCGACGAATTGAGCGGGTCGCCGATGAAAAATTGATAAAACTGGATCTGTCGGGGTTGAAGCTGGAAGAAGTGCCATCGGAAGTTGTCAAGCTTACGCATCTGACAAAGCTTGACTTCCGTAACAATCAGATTACCTCCATTCCAATGGCACTCGGACAACTGTCCAATCTGGTAGGGCTTGACTTCAGTGAGAATCAGATTAACTCCATCCCAGACATGATAAGACAATTGTCCAATCTTGAATGGCTTAAACTTAGCAACAATCAAATTACCTCCATTCCAGAAGCGATCGGACAACTGTTCAATCTGACAACGCTTAACCTCAATAATAATGAGATTACCTTCATCCCAGATGTACTCGGACAACTGTCGAAGCTCAGATGGCTTATCCTCAGTAATAATAAGATTTCCTCTATCCCTGAAACGATCGGACAACTGTTTAATCTGACAACGCTTAACCTCAGTAATAATGAGATTACCTCCATCCCAGAGGTGATCGGGCAACTGTTTGATCTGAGAGAGCTTAATTTTAAGAACAATCAAATTGCCTCCATCCCAGAAGTGCTGGGGCAACTGTCCAATCTGAGAGAGCTTTACTTTCACGGCAATCAGATTACCTGTATCCCAGACGCGATCGGACAACTATCCGATCTAAAAAGCCTTGGTCTCAATGACAATCAGATTACCTTTATCCCAGACGCGATCGGACAACTGTCCAATCTGAAAAGCCTTGGTCTCAATGACAATCAGATTACCTCTATCCCAGACGAGATCGGACAACTGTCCAATCTGACAGAACTTGGCTTTAGTAACAATCAGATCATCTCCATTCCAGAGGCGCTTGGGCAATTGTCGAATCTGGAATGGCTTTATCTTCGTAACAATGAGATTACCTCCATCCCAGAAACTATCAAACAATTGCCAAAACTGAGAATCATTGAAGGTTCTGACTAAAGATTAAAACACGTGCATCGAAAAGTGTCCGAAATTTCGGACACTTTTCGGCTATTTATTGCGAGCAAGCAATAAATCATATGCGCGCTGTTGTTCGCGCTCATTGAGTGCCAAATGATATGTCTGTGTATGAGTAGCCAGAGAATGTCCCATCTGTTTTGCAGCCAGTGACGTATCTAGTCCGAAAGAAATCGCCCGAATTGCCCAAGCGTGGCGCAAATCGTAAGCGCAAAAGTCGGCAGGAGATCGAGCAAAAAAGTTGCAGACGCGATTACCAAAGTCGGCATGATATTTACCGGTGACGGGCGGCCTTTTGATATTCTGCAAATCCCATCGCTCAGCCCATTCCGGTCGCAGCGGCCAACACTGCCGATAACCGGTTTTGCCTTCGAGTATCTGGGCGATCGGAAACTTCGACATATCCAAGAAAAATGCTTCATGATCGCGTAAACCGTAGGCGGCAATTACGCCATAAATCCACTGCCACTGAGGATTATTAATCTTGTCAAAACACGCTGCAATAACGTCATCCGATGGTAAATTGCGGGGCTGTACCTTTGTTGGGGAGTATGAGCCAAGCAAATCACTCACATCAAAATCAATCCCCGCAAACTGAGCAAGCTGGCGAAAAGCTAAGCAAAAGCGGCGCCGCTGCCGGGTGTTGGGTTTTGTTCTCGAGATCGCACTTAAAAATATCTCTGGGGCGATCGGCTCATCGGCAGGCAACTGATTAAAAGGCCGCAGATAATCTGTTTTCCAAGTAGTCGGACAGACTACAGGGCGCTTGCTTTGCTCAAATTTCACCAACCAATCGGAGATCGTCTCCGATCGATTAGCCCCACCGCCGTAATCGGCCCAATCAAACTGTCTGGCATCCCGGAGGTATCCCACCTTGCGAGCTTCTTTCTCGGCTAGCGATATTCCGGCGATATTCGCGTGAATACCTAGCGCTATTTGCTGTTGGCTCGGCGATAATTTCCCCGAACCGGGGCGCGGGGGGAGCACAGCCCGAAGATAAAGGCGATCGCCCCGCTGCAAAATTGTCACCCCAGTTTTAGCCGCTTTAAGCCTGCCGTTTGCCTGGTTGATTTTCGGGTTATTTGGCACTGTCTTAATTTTGCACTACTTTCTCAATCTAATTATGTGCGATTACATGCGATTTACAATCGGTAACAGTCGCCAAATTCTTAACCTGTAAGCGTTTTAGGCTATTTAAAAACACGACTTAAAAAGGCGGCACCCAGATTTGAACTGGGGGTGGAGGTTTTGCAGACCTCTGCCTTACCACTTGGCTATGCCGCCGTCACGTCTGAAATTTGACGTTTTCTTATATTACACCAAATCTCGAAAATTTTAACATACCTGTCAAAAATTTCGTGAAGCGCAGCTATCCCGTAGGGAATCGCCCTTTTTTCCCACACCTCCAAAACCCATCCGAGGCTATTCTAGAACTACATCGATCGCCCGCAACACCAGCCATGACACCAGTTTCTCCCCTACTCGTCGCCCAAATCACCGACACTCACTTGTTTGCACAGATCGATCGAGAATGGAAAGGCCTCTCAACAACCCGCACCCTCCAAGCAGTTCTCGATCGCTTGCAACAGATACAGCCGCCACCCGACTTACTCCTACTCACAGGCGACTTGTCCCAAGACGAAACACCCGAATCCTACCAGCGCCTCGTCTCCCTCATCGCCCCCCTCGGAATTCCCGCCTACTGGATACCTGGGAACCACGACAACATCCCAGTGATGGCAGAAATCTTAAATCAGTCGCCTCTTTCCCCAGAAAAATCATGGATGCTAGGAAACTGGCAATTTCTATTACTTTCGAGTGTGGAAGCGGGATGCGACGGCGGGCGGCTTTCCCCAGAAAGCTTGCACTGGCTGGACTCTCAACTGCAACAAACGGGCGATCGACCTGTTATCATTGCCTTGCACCATCATCCGCTGCCGATCGACTCTGAAATAATGGATGGAATGATGCTGCACAATGCCGATGAATTTTTAGCAATTGTCGATCGATACCCTCAAATCAAAATAGTCCTCTGCGGCCACATTCACCAAGAATTTCAACAACAGCGGGGTTCAGTTACCTACTTGGGGACACCCAGCACCTGCATCCAACTTTTACCCAAAAGCCATCCGATTATCCTTGACGAAATCCCGCCCGGATTTAGATTGCTTCAATTGGCGATCGACGGTACTTGGAACACAAAAATTGAGCGAGTTATCGCACCATCGCGACCAAATTAATTTTTAGTCTCTGCATAAAATAATTATTATCAAATTCATTTTCTGTTGTCAATACATCAACAGATAGATTGTCTTGAGCAGCCCCATCTATTATGATATTTATAGACCATAGATTGCAGGCATAGCTAGAGCGCTCGGCAACCAAAAAAAATATATCTAGCAACATTACAAAACAGGAAAAACTAAATATATGTCTGAAGTCAATGGCGTGATGATGCAGTATTTCCACTGGTACAATCCCGCTGACGGGAACCTGTGGAATCAGCTAGCGGAATCGGCAAAAGATTTAGCCAAAATAGGCGTTACATCCCTTTGGTTGCCACCCGCCTATAAAGGAACAGACGGCGCTCAGGAGGTAGGTTACAGCGTCTACGACTTATTCGATTTAGGCGAATTCGACCAAAAAGGGTCGGTACGCACGAAATACGGGACAAAAGATGAGTATTTGCGCGCCATTAAAGCTGCACAAGATGCAGGAATTCGGATTTATGCCGATGTTGTCTTCAACCACAAATTAGGTGCCGATGCAGAAGAAGAAGTCGAAGCTACACCCTTCCATCCCGAAGACCGCAATGCCCCAGTAGGCGAATATCAAAAAATCAAAGCTTGGACGCATTTTACCTTCCCCGGCCGCGACAAAAAATATTCCAGCATGGAGTGGCATTGGTGGCATTTTGACGCTATTGATTACAACACTTACAACACAGATGCCTATGCCGTTTACCTGCTAAAAGGCAAAGAATTCGATCGAGGAGTAGACTTAGAAAAAGGCAACTTTGACTACCTGATGGGTTGCGATTTAGATATGGACAACCCAGAAGTCACCGGCGAATTAAAATACTGGGGTGAGTGGTATGTCGATACAACAAACGTTGACGGCTTTCGCTTCGATGCCGCCAAACACGTATCAGCAGAATTTTTCCAAGAATGGCTGGAACACGTCCGCCACTATGCCCAACGCGACCTATTTGCCGTCGGCGAATATTGGTCTTACGAAGTGGAAGCTTTGCACTACTTCATCGAAGCAACGAACGGTAAAGTAGCCTTATTTGACGTACCCCTCCACTACAACTTCCAGGCTGCGAGCAAAGCCGGCAATAGCTACGACTTACGAACAATTTTTGATAATACTCTCGTCCAACAGCAACCCGCCCTCGCCGTTACCTTCGTTGACAACCATGATTCCCAACCCTTACAATCCCTAGAATCAGTTGTCGAGGCTGGGTTTAAACCCCTTGCCTACGCTTTAATTCTGCTGCGGCGCGAAGGATATCCGTGCATTTTTTACCCGGATTATTACGGCGCTAACTATAAGGATAAAGCAAATGATGGCAATGAATACGAGATTTGGTTAGACCAACATCAGTTTATGGTAGATAAATTCTTGTTAGCGCGCCAAACTTATTCCTACGGCAATCAGTACGATTATTTCGACCACGCCAATACCCTTGGCTGGACGCGACTCGGAGATGAAGAACATCCGGGCGGCATGGCTGTGGTACTGAGTAACGGAGGCGATGGCACCAAGTTTATGGAAGTCGGACAGCCGAATCGAACTTATATTGACATCACCGAACACATCCAAGAACCAATCACAACTAATGATGATGGTTGGGCTGATTTTAGGTGTAACGCCGGTTCAGTCTCTGTCTGGGTTCCGCAGCCGTAAGGACTGTGTTAACAGCAAAAAGTAAAAAGCAAGATATCTTTTTACTTTTTGCTTTCATCTTTTGGATAACTAAAATCTATCTATAGTTAGGACTAAAGCTCTCTCTCTAGTCCTATTTTTATGCTAGGCGATCGTGTATTATAATGTGATTTTACATAAAAAATAATTGTCAGTAACTCAGGGCTAAAGCCACTGAGCTTGTAAGAGAGATCGAGCAAGCTGTACTGACCCGCCTAAGTCTTAGCTGACTACGTTATTTAGGTCATAACACCGGTGAATGCGACGCTAGTTTTCCGCTCTGTTGTTTACAGTTAAACAGTTTTAAAGTCCCTGAAACAGTGCTGTAAGCGTGACAAGCCTTTATAACATTGGCAAAGCGAACATTACCCCGAAAGGGAGATTGAGGCAGCCATACCTCTACCGGAGAGGCAACCCGCCCTCTCCAACCCCGAAAGGGGATTCAAGGCGATTGAAATCGCCGGGTCGTTTTCCTCTCAGGACTAAAGTCTCTGAGTTTCCCACTTACCGAACTTTTTTTATGAAACTTTCACAAAAAGTTGCCGTTATTACTGGCGGAGGATCGGGAATTGGTCGTGCAGCAGCAATTTTAATGGCTAAGGAAGGCGCAAAAGTTGCTGTTATCAATCGCACTTTAGAAACCGGCCAAGAAACCGTCCGCCAGTTGGTCGATGAAGGAGGTGGCGGGCTAGCTATTGCAGCAGATGTGGCCGATTCTATGCAAATGCAACAGGCATTTCAAACCGTTTTTGATGAATATCAAAGAATTGATATTGTGTTGGCAAATGCAGGTATTAACGGTGTATGGTCGCCGATAGAAGAGATAGAACCTGAAGAGTGGGACAAGACAATTAATACCAACCTCAGAGGAACATTTTTGACTGTTAAGTATGCTGTTCCTTATCTGAAAAAACAAGGAGGTTCCATAGTCATTACATCGTCGATTAATGGCACCAGAAGTTTCAAGAAAGTTGGCGCCACAGCTTACGCTTCCAGCAAAGCGGCCCAAGTAGCTTTAGCGAAAATGCTGGCGCTAGAACTTGCTCCCAGCCAAATCAGAGTCAATGTTATATGTCCGGGCGCGGTGGAGACTTCCATTGACGAAAGCACAGTTAAGCGCCATCTTGATGACATTCCACTCGAGCCTGATTCCCTTCAAGACCTGATTCCTTTGACGGATAATACCCCCGGTTCTAGCGAACAAATCGCCCAATTAGTTTTATTTTTAGTATCCGATGCGTCCAGCTTTATCACAGGCACTGAAGTGTGGATTGATGGTGGCGGTTCTTTAATTTAAAATTAGATATGAGCTCTCAACAAATTTATGGCGTAAATGCCATTTATTTAATAAATATTCCCAAGTCTCCATTGTTTGACAGCACTTTGCAATGTCTGCGGCAGCCAGTTATCGTACTGAGGATAAACAGGCAAACGCTTTACGAGTTGCCATCCCGATGCTGCTAAAATTTCGGTTAAAGTTTGGTGTTGCAGGTGAGGATAATCGGGATTAACTTCATCCCGGGGCCCAATTCCTCCTAAATCTCTAGCACCTGCTTCTAAACAAGCCAGCAATATCTCTGGCTGTGCAACTAAATTGGGGGGAATTTGCAGCCTGATTTCAGATGGTAAAATGCTGCGGGCGATCGCAATTACTTCAGGCATTTTTGTAGCCTCAAAAACTTCACCGTCCCAACTTTGCTGATTTCCCGGACTGTGTGGCTGGAGGATAACTTCTTGAATGTGATTGTAACGCGAATGAATGCGGGCGATCGCCTCCAGCGTCTCAATCCAATCTGCCTCACTTTCCCCAATTCCCAGCAGCAAACCAGTTGTAAACGGAATCTTTAATTCCCCAGCCCATTCTAACTGTTGCAGCCGCAGCGCGGGCACTTTACTCGGTGCGTGCCTGTGAACAGTTTGTAACAAATGTGGGGTAAGCTGTTCTAGCATCAGCCCCATCGATACATTTACCTCTTTTAACAGTGCCATCTCCTCAAAGCTGAGTGGCCCCACATTAGTATGCGGCAAAAATCCCAAAGCAAGTGCCAGTTCGCACAAATCGTAAATCCGCTGCAACCAAGCTTTTCGCCGTTGACTGTGAGGATGTACCTCGCCGCTGAGGATGAGAATTTCAATTACACCTTGAGTTTGCAGCAGCAAAAGCTGTTTTTCGGCTTCTGCGAGTGTCAGCCAAGGACTTTGCAGCGGTTCTGCCCGAAAATTGCAATAGGTGCAGCGGTTAAAACACTCGTAAGTGGGAACCAGAGTATAAGCAGGGCTGTAGGTGACGTTGCGGGACATTCCTTGGGACTTTTATCGATCGGACTTGTGCAACAACATATATCTGTGCAGTGCGAGTTTTGCGGTTGGCGATCGCAACCCTTCATCTATCTTAACACTGACGCAAGCCCGGAATCTCGTTGTCCAGGTAGATTATGAGTATTCTGCATTTGTGGGCGATCGTCCCCAAATTCCCCATTCTGCTTTTCAACTCCTTATACAGCAAGCCTTATGGCTTTTTAAAAGCATATTTTATGACACCTATAAGAAAAACTGTGCTTAAAAGGCCTTTACAAACTGAAATAAAAGCTTTATGTTTATTTACATGGCGGAACACAAAGCCGTCACGAACATTGAAAACCAAATAAAGCAATCATAAACAAATGACAACAACCTTACAGCAGCGCGAAAGCGCCAATGTCTGGGAACGCTTTTGTGAGTGGGTCACAAGCACCGACAACCGCATTTATGTAGGTTGGTTCGGAGTCTTGATGATTCCTACCTTGCTCAGCGCCACCATCTGCTACATCATCGCCTTCATCGCTGCCCCTCCAGTGGACATCGACGGCATCCGCGAACCAGTAGCAGGTTCCTTGATGTACGGTAACAACATCATCACAGGTGCTGTTGTTCCTTCATCTAACGCGATCGGTCTTCACTTCTACCCAATCTGGGAAGCAGCTTCCCTCGATGAGTGGTTGTACAACGGCGGCCCTTACCAATTGGTAATTTTCCACTTCCTGATCGGTGTATTTTGCTACATGGGTCGTGAATGGGAATTGTCCTACCGCTTAGGTATGCGTCCTTGGATCTGCGTCGCTTACTCTGCACCAGTTGCAGCAGCAACCGCAGTATTCTTGATCTACCCAATCGGACAAGGCAGCTTTTCTGACGGTATGCCCTTGGGTATCTCCGGTACATTTAACTTCATGATCGTGTTCCAAGCCGAGCACAACATCCTGATGCACCCCTTCCACATGTTGGGAGTTGCTGGTGTCTTCGGTGGTAGCTTGTTCTCCGCCATGCACGGAAGCTTGGTAACATCTTCCTTGGTTCGTGAAACAACCGAAACCGAATCACAAAACTACGGTTACAAATTCGGTCAAGAAGAAGAAACCTACAACATCGTTGCAGCCCACGGCTACTTCGGTCGTTTGATTTTCCAATACGCTTCTTTCAACAACAGCCGTTCTTTGCACTTCTTGTTAGGTGCATGGCCAGTAGTAGGCATCTGGTTTACCGCTTTGGGTATTTCCACGATGGCGTTTAACTTGAACGGTTTCAACTTCAACCAATCGATTATCGACTCGCAAGGTCGTGTTATCAATACTTGGGCTGATGTCATCAACCGCGCTAACTTGGGTATGGAAGTAATGCACGAGCGCAATGCTCACAACTTCCCTCTCGACTTGGCTGCTAGTGAAGTCACTCCAGTAGCAATGGTTGCTCCTTCTATCAATGGCTAAGTTTTAGTCTGAGATTACAAAAAGCGCTCCTAGAAATAGGGGCGCTTTTTGTTTGGGAAAAAAGATTTTTACTGCGGGGATGGGAAGTATCGCAGCAGCTAAGGCAGTTAGGACGCTTGACCTAAGACATCTTCAATTACCAGAACGTAAACAATCAAACTGTTGCAGTTGTTGGCGGGTTCGACTCTTTAACCAAGACTCTTCTTGGCTCAATCTTGTTTAGGTAGAGGAGAATAGGGTGGTAAGTACACTAATGTTTCAAAAAAAATTTTGTTCAATAAATAACCATCAATATCTGTGCGATCGAGCTTTTTAATTTTTCCATCCCTGAAGTGCTACGAAGCTACTGCAAAATCTGTGTACTGCCGCATCCCAGGCTCGTGAAATGCCACAACAATATCTTCCTTGAGAACTCCAGCACGCACCAAATCCGTTGCAATCCCATCTTCTGTCCAGTCTTCCTCAATCCAGAATTTGCGATCGCGAAGGCGAACGTAGACAGTCATCCCAGTAAGGCGATCGCCCTTTTGCCAGCCAAGATTCATCCAGATGTAATGACCCTTTTGTTCCTCGGTAATCAAGAATGTCTCGATGTCTGGTTGAGGATGGCGGCACAATTCTATATACTCGGTCAAAATACGTTTGATTAATTGGGGATACTCGATTAGTTTATCCATTGTACTATTTCCTATACTTACGCAGCAAAACTATTAACAAGTCTAACTCTAGGTCTGTCGGCACTTGTGGGCGATCGCAAATAACTTCCAGGTAGCGTGGCAACTGCTACAATGTTTCCCAACAAATCGAAGAACTTAAGGCCATAACCTGTTTCTAGTCCCTCGACGAGTGCTATTGATTTACCAGTCCTCGCAGTTCCTTAATGTCGATGTGGATTCCTTGACGTTTCAGATATTGGCTCAAGTTAATCTGGATGAATAAATCTTTGAGCTCTTCAGCAATCTCTGCCGGGGGATTGCCAGATAACGCAGTTGCAATTAGACGTTCTGCCATTCGTAATTCGCCACATTCAATCGCTAAAGATGCTGCGCTGCGGTGAAGCACAGAACGAGTGGGTTCAGCATCAAGGGCGCTAGCGATTAAGGCTGCGGCCTGAGTTTCTTGTTCAAAGGCTTGGCGCGTCAATTGTGCAGCCAACTCCAACGCACCTCTTAAGCGGGCGACTGCCGCTGCTTCGGCTAAATCCATTGCTTGTTTGTGGAGCGATTGAATCTGGCTCATTGGAGTACGGTTCCTTCAGGATTTTGCTTGGCACTAATAATAGAAATCGGTCGGCTGAACTCTACTACAATGATATACGCTGGCAATCCTTCTGCGTCTGAGGCGCGGGTTTGTTCAGTTTTCAGCTTGACTCTAGTATTGATTTGACTTTGATTGCCTTTGCGAATTCCTGAAACCTCTAGCCGAGCCATTCGCTCAAATGGCAGTGTGGTAGCTGAATTTTGACTTCCTAACCAATAGTCAAATCCAGTTCCTTTGCGAGAGCGTTCAATGACTGTGAGATTTGTTAATTGCAAAATTAACAGGAATGCGATTCCATAAGCAGCCTGCTCGGTAGTATATTCTTCGTCATTCCAACATCGTCGGGTTTGCTCGGTGACTGGCTGCCAATCTAACTTGAATGTGGCAGAAAATTCTCCCTCAACTTTAAGTGTTACTCCTGGTTGGTGAGCTTCATCGGTTAGACAAATCGCACCTGCTTCTGCGATCGCCGCTCCAAAGGCAGGTGTAATTGCAGGGAGTCCCTGGCTAAGGCTTTGTAAGTTTAAGATTTGAATCTGGCTCAAAGCGACGTTGCTCTATGGAAAGTAGATATTCAATTTTACTCTCAGTTGCGACAATTTGAGTCGATAGCCACTATTTTTAGACGATCGCCTTCATCGACTTGGGGTCATCATCGCGATTGTACTATTTCCTCTACTTACGCAGCAAAACTATTAACAAGTCTAACTGTAGGTCTGTCTGCACTTGTGGGCGATCGCAAATAACTTCCAGGTAGCGTGGCAACTGCTACAGTGTTTCCCAACAGATCGAAGAACTCAACGCTATAACCTGTTTCTAGTCCCTCAACGTGATGCTGTTCTACAACCGTACCGATATCGCCGGCATAAAGTCCTTCTTCTGGAAGGTTGCACAGTAAAATGACATCAGAATAAAGTTGATAGTTCATAATTCTTCTGATTCGGTAAATTGTTGCTCGTATTGGGCTAGAATTTCTCGAACTGTTTCGGCGGCGATGTCTGATAAATCTGATTTAGAATAGATAGTCACCAACACGATCGAATCGCTAGTTTTGAGGTAATAAATAGCACGGTAGCCCGCGCTTTTGCCTTTTTGAATGTCGCTGTTCTTAATTCTGACTTTGAAAATTTCGTACTCCATTCCCGGAATACGCGAACCCGGAAGTTCCCCCGCTTGAAGTTGTTCGATTACAGGCTGAATGTCGTTGCGAATGTTGCGATAGCGTTTGGCTAAAGTTCGTAAATCTCGTTGAAATCGGGGGGTGACTTCAATTTGGATCGATTGTGGATCAGTTGTCATCGATTCCGTCCCACAGTTGAGACAAAGGGAGAGTTTGTCCGGTAATTGCTTCATGAAAGCCTTGCTGAAGCCCTTCGAGGACAGTTTCAGTGGGGTCATCATCGGGATCGATATCAGTGTTTTGACGAATTTTTTGTTGCAGTTCTTTGAAGCGTCCTTTATAGATATCTTCCCATTTATCGGACTGCAAGAATTTGATGAAAGCTAAGACTTCTTGTTGCTGGTCTGGCGATAAGACCTTTACATTTTCCAAAATGGCTTGTTCGACGGTCATAATTATCCCTTTTTTTTGATTGCTCTTCTACAATCTAGTAACAATATTATATCCAACGGGTGGGTCAACAGCAATTTAAAGTTTGATAAATTACTAGGAAACTACTGCAAAATCGGTGTATTGCCGCATTGCAGGCTCGTGAAATGCCAATACAATATCTTCCTTGGGAACTCCTGCACGCACCAAATCCGTTGCAATCCCATCTTCTGTCCAGTCTTCCTCGATCCAGAATTTACCATCGCGAATCCGAACGTAAACAGTGATACCGGTAATGCGATCGCCCTTTTGCCAGCCAAGATTTATCCAGATGTAATGACCGTTTTGCTCGTCTGCAATCAAGAATGTCTCGATGTCTTGTTGAGAAGGGCGATTATTGCACAATTCTATATACTCGGTCAAAATACGCTTGATTAGTTTGGGATATTCGATTAGTTGATCCATTGCACAATTTTCTCTACTTCTGTATTTACGAGAATTATTTTATAATAGATGACAAGCAGATAGTTTGGCATCTAACCAATGCAATCCCAATCCCCAGCTATTTCCACCAGGGACGATGACACTTCTATGTCCTAACCAATATACAAAACTATGGGGAAGATGACCAAGGGGAGCGCGGAGTTCATAGGTCATTCTACTATTAAATGAATCCCATTTAACGTATTCGCAGAATTTGTCATAATCTTTGCCCGCTTCTTGCCAGATAGACCTTTGTACTGAAAATCCGAAACGCTCATTTGAGTATTTTACCCAAAGTTGGTTAATTGTTTGGAGGTCTGTACAAGGAAAGTTTACCCAATCTGAATGCCCTAAATAGCCTAATTTTTCACAGCACGCTACCCAAAGTATAATTTGTTTAGTTTCGCAATCAGCTTCTTTAAACTTGCCCTCTGCTAAAAAATTGCGTAATTGAGTGTAATCAGCTCCGCTTTCTGAAGCTAGATTAAGAAATTGGTTGTCATAATTTAAAGATTGAAAATCACTCATGGTCAGCGCCTAAGATATTTTGAATATGAGATTATTTGACTTGATCCGTATGAATTTGCTTCGCGCCCGCTTCGAGAAACCCATGCTTGAGTTAATTATAGTTTTGTAGGGTGCGTTAGGCCGTAGCCGTAACGCACCCATACTAATACTAGCTGCCGCCAATCCGAGCGACATCGCGAGCGTTTTCTTCAAACGCAGCCGTCAGCGCATCATCACCGCTTAAACCCGATGCGATCGCCCTTTCAATAGCCTGCAACACCCGCTTATAATCCCTCGGCATCACCTTCACAAACAGCGGCACCATCGAGTCCCAATTTGCCAAAACCTTCGATGCTTTCGCACTTCCAGTCAAATCAAAATGAGTCTGAATTAACTGCCGCAAATCGCTAATTTCCTCAACATCCTCCAATTTTTCCAAATCCACCATCGACATATTGCAGCGAGTAGCAAAATCCCCCGCTTCATCCAAAATGTAAGCAACACCGCCACTCATACCCGCAGCAAAATTGCGCCCGGTTTCACCCAAAACTACAACTTTGCCGCCAGTCATGTACTCGCAACCGTGATCGCCCACACCTTCAACTACTGCATTCACGCCGGAGTTACGCACCCCAAAACGTTCGCCCGCAATCCCTCGGATGAAAACCTCGCCGGATGTCGCGCCGTAAAGCACCACGTTACCGACAATCACGTTTTCTTCCGCGACAAAGGTAGAAGCTGGCGACGGATACAAGATGATTTTGCCGCCGCTGAGCCCCTTGCCCAAATAGTCGTTAGCTTCGCCTTCGAGCTCCAGGGTGACACCCTTGGGTACAAAAGCGCCAAAGCTTTGCCCCGCGCTGCCTTGGAAGTGCAGGTGCACCGTGTCATCCGGCAAACCTTCCCAGTTGCGTTTGGTGATTTCGTTGCCGAGAATTGTGCCGACAACGCGGTTGACATTGGTAATCGGCAGTTTGGCGTGTACTTTTTCGCCATTTTCGATCGCACCTTTGCACAAATCCAGCAGTACACTCATGTCCAGCGACTTTTCTAAACCGTGATCCTGCGCCATCTGACAGTAGCGCCCCACCTCCGGCCCAACTTCCGGCTGATAAAGGATTTTCGAGAAATCCAAACCCTTAGCCTTCCAGTGTTCCACAGCTTGTTTCGCTTCCAAAACATCAGTCCGCCCCACCATTTCATTCAGCGTGCGGAAGCCCAACTGCGCCATAATTTCCCGGACTTCCTGCGCGACGAAGGTCATAAAGTTTACCGTGTGATCGGGATCGCCGGTAAAGTTTTTCCGCAGCAGCGGGTCTTGCGTTGCAACGCCCACGGGGCAAGTGTTCAGGTGACAAACGCGCATCATAATGCAGCCCAATGTCACCAGCGGCGCGGTAGCAAAACCGAATTCCTCAGCGCCAAGTAGTGCAGCAATTACTACATCGCGGCCGGTTTTCATTTGACCGTCAGTTTCCACGACAATCCGGCTGCGGAGATTGTTGAGTACCAAAGTTTGGTGAGTTTCAGCCAGTCCCAACTCCCAAGGTAATCCCGCGTGTTTGATCGAAGTCTGTGGCGAAGCGCCGGTTCCGCCGTCGTAGCCGGAAATCAACACGACATCGGCGTGGGCTTTCGCAACCCCGGCCGCGATCGTCCCGACTCCAACTTCCGACACGAGTTTGACGCTAATCCGCGCTTCCCGGTTGGAATTTTTCAAGTCGTGAATCAATTCAGCCAAATCTTCGATCGAATAAATGTCGTGGTGAGGAGGAGGCGAAATCAATCCCACACCCGGAGTCGAGTTCCGCACCTTGGCAATCCACGGGTATACTTTTTTACCCGGCAACTGTCCGCCTTCACCGGGTTTCGCGCCTTGCGCCATCTTGATTTGCAGTTCCCGCGCTTGGGAAAGGTACAAGCTGGTAACGCCGAAACGCCCGGAAGCAACTTGTTTGATCGCGCTGTTTTTCGAGTCGCCCCGATCGTTCGTCCAAGTGTAGCGTTCCGAGTCTTCCCCGCCTTCACCGGTGTTCGATTTGCCACCAATGCGGTTCATCGCGATCGCCAGAGATTCGTGGGCTTCTTTAGAAATCGAACCGTAACTCATCGCGCCAGTTTTAAAGCGTTTGAGAATAGATTCGATCGGTTCAACTTCCTCAATTGGTATCGATTCCCGCTGCTTGAATTGCAACAAACCGCGCAGGGTAAAATGCTGCTGGTTTTGTTCATTAACCAGCCCAGAATACTGTTTGAAAAGCGTATAACTGCCCTCGCGCACCGACTTTTGCAGCGCGTGAATTGTCTGCGGGCTAAACAAATGCGCCTCGCCTTCTTTCCGCCACTGATATTCGCCGCCGACATCGAGAGTATGTCCGCTGGACGGGCGATCTGGGAATGCGTGGGTATGGCGCAAAATTGCTTCTTGGGCGAGGACTTCGAGGTCTACGCCTTCAATCCGCGAGGCTGTCCAAGCAAAGTATTTATCGACTACGGATTTGTTTAAGCCGATCGCCTCAAAAATCTGCGCGCCGCGATAACTTTGAATTGTGGAAATCCCAATTTTCGAGGCAACTTTCGTCACACCTTTAGTTGCCGCTTTGACGTAGTTTTTGCAAGCTGTTTTGTACTCGACATTTAGCAGCAATCCTTCGCGGATCGAATCGGCGATCGTCTCAAAGGCCAAATACGGATTAATCGCGCCGCAACCATATCCAATAAGTGTCGCAAAGTGATGCACTTCGCGCGGTTCGCCGGATTCGAGCACGAGTCCCGCCCGCGTGCGCGTACCTTTGCGGATCAAGTGGTGGTGCAGGCCCGCAACTGCCAGCAGCGCCGGAATTGGGGCTTTGTCTGGACTGATACCCCGATCGCTCAAAATGATGATATTCACCCCTGAAGCGATCGCGCTGTCTGCTGCTGCAAAAACCTCTTCTAACGCTTGTTCTAGACCTTTTACACCGCTTTTGGGGTCAAACAAAATCGGCACGGTGAGTGACTTGAAATTGCCCTCATTTACGTGTTGGAGCTTAGCTAATTCTTCATTGCTGAGAATTGGCGTTTTCAGTTCAATTAAATGACAGCTTTCCGGTTCCGGTTTGAGCAAATTGCGTTCAGCGCCGATCGTAGTTTCGGCAGAAGTTACAATTTCTTCGCGGATCGAATCAATTGGCGGATTGGTAACTTGAGCAAACAACTGCTGGAAGTATTCATAAAGCAGTTTTGGCCGATTGGAAAGCACCGCCAGTGGCGTATCCGCACCCATCGCGCCGACAGCTTCCACGCCATCTTTCGCCATCGGCGCTAACAGCAACCGCAGTTCTTCAAAGGTGTAGCCAAAGGCCATTTGCCGCTGCAATAATGTTTCGGGATGAGATTCTGCTACGGCAGGCGCATCTTTCAGTTTGGCGATTTCGACCATGTGCTTGTCGAGCCACTCGCGGTACGGGTGTTCCGAGGCAATTTGATGTTTAATTTCTTCGTCAGAGACGATGCGGCCTTCCTCGGTATTTACCAGGAACATCCGCCCCGGTTGTAAGCGACCTTTTGATACAATTCGTTCTGGGGCGATCGGCAAAACTCCGGCTTCCGAGGCCATAATTACCAAGTCATCTTTGGTGACGCAGTAGCGGGAAGGGCGCAAACCGTTGCGATCGAGCACGGCCCCGATCGATGTACCATCGGTAAAGGCGATCGAAGCCGGGCCGTCCCAAGGTTCCATCAAGCAGGAATGGTATTCGTAGAAAGCCTTTTTCTCGTCACTCATGGACTCGTGGGCCGTCCAAGGTTCGGGAATCATCATCATTACAGCGTGCGGCAAAGAACGCCCGGCCAAATTCAGCAATTCCAAAGCATTGTCAAAAATCGTCGAGTCGCTGCCTTCGATATTGATTAAATTGGGGATTTTCTTTAAGTCATCGCCGAATAGTTCCGACTCGAACAGCGATTGCCGCGCGTGCATCCAGTTAATGTTGCCGCGCATCGTGTTAATTTCGCCGTTGTGGGCGATGTAGCGGTAAGGGTGCGATCGTTCCCAACTCGGAAAAGTATTCGTGCTGAAGCGCGAGTGAACCAGGGCTAGAGCGCTTTCCATGTCGGGGTCGTGCAGGTCGGGATAGTAATCGCCGACTTGCACCGGCATTAACATACCCTTGTAGACGATCGTCCGGCAGGAGAGTGTGGAATTATACCAGTATGGGTCTGTGTTAGTCCTGCGGATGGCATTGTGAGCCCGTTTGCGGATGACGTACAGTTTCCGCTCGAAAGCCGCCTCATCGATACCTGCGGCGCGCCGGAGGAACACTTGCTGCATGAAGGGTTCGCTAGATTTGGCGGTGTCGCCGAGGGACGAGTTGTCTGTGGGAACATCGCGCCAGCCGAGAACTTCCTGGCCTTCTTCTGCGGCGATTTCCTCAAAAATGCGTTTGCCGTTTTCGCGTTCAGTTTGATTTGGCGACGAGTAAATCGCGCCAACGCCGTACTCGCCGGCTTCGGGAAGTTCGATGTTTAGGCCCGCTGTTACTTTCTTGAGAAACTTGTGGGGTACCTGCATCAAAATCCCCGCCCCGTCTCCGGTGTTGGGTTCGCAGCCGCACGCGCCCCGGTGGTCGAGGTTCAAGAGGATTGTCAGTGCCTGCTCGACAATTTCGTGGGATTTGTTACCCTTCATGTGTACGATGAATCCGACTCCGCAAGCGTCGTGCTCGAACTGCGGATCGTACAGACCTTGCTTTTGTGGCAGTCCGTTGCTGTTCATTTTGATGCTCCTGTCAAAGTGGTGAAAAGATGTTTATCTAGGGTAGAGGATGGGATGCCGATCGCTCTAGTATCATGTATTATATGTGGATCTACTCAATTGGGTAGAGCTACCAAAAAATCCCAGCTTATTCGATCCGAGGAAAAAAATAGTTAAAGCCGATACATTAACTATGGAACCCGGAGGTTAAAGAT
The DNA here is from genome assembly GCF_036702455.1 of Microcoleus sp. D2_18a_D3. Taxonomy (NCBI): domain Bacteria; kingdom Bacillati; phylum Cyanobacteriota; class Cyanophyceae; order Oscillatoriales; family Microcoleaceae; genus Microcoleus; species Microcoleus sp. D2_18a_D3. The sequence goes on along the minus strand of NZ_JAUBTK010000006.1, from coordinate 80,897 downwards.
TTCTGCTTAAAGACTCTTCAATTATATGAATTATTAAACCGCAGAGGCCGCAGAGAGCGCAGAGGAAGAGAAGAGAGATGAGTAATTCCGATACCAACTCACATCTTGCACCCTTGTTAATAAGCTTTTCAAGGGCGGGCAAGATGCCTGTTCCAGAAAACTCAATTTTTGTGGAACAGGCCGGAAAGCCTGTTCTTGAGAAATGAGTTTATAGCATTGTTAATGCGACTGTATCCTCAGCGGCTGGGTGACATCCTCCACCAGCATTTTGCCTTCTCAACAGCAATGAGTATTTCTTAAAAATTGCAACAAGTCGATCGACCTTTTGCCCTGATTGGCTCAAACTCATATGTTGCACCATTCTCAATTACTTGTTTGGGAACAGGCTTTTCGGCCTGTTCCACAAAATATAAATTTTCTTGTGGAACAGGCCGAAAAGCCTGTTGCTGACAATGGTGCGAGATATCAGCTAAAATCGATAATTGCGATCGCGCACCCACAAACTCACAGGCACAGCATGGCCTGTTTTGTCAACCTTTACTTCTACCAAAAAAGATTGTCGCTGCTTCCTTTGAGCTTCGCTAATCTCCTGATTGACTTTTTCCCTTTCATCCTCTGGCATATAATAAGTTTCTAAGCCGTATTCCATCTGCCAACCGTTATATTTGCCCTTAATTGCGATTTGATTTGCGGGCAAATTGGTGGGATTTTCTAGACTGACGCGGAGGGGTTTCCAAGCTTGGGGGCGGCCGGGATTAGTCGCGGTTTTGGGCGCTTCTAAGATTACATAAAAACTGGTTTGTGGCTTGACATTTTGCGTATTTTGTGGACAAGCAACTCCGGGCGGACAAGGTGTTTTTTCGGCAGGTAAATCTTTCCAGCCGGGGAGTTTTTGGAGATTGGTGCGATCGGAAATATCATAGCTCAAAACTTGGTAATATCCGCGCAAAAAGTCGTAAGGGTCTACTGGTGCTGTTTGCAGGATAACTGTTTTGCCAGTAATAAAAGTGTAAACGGCGGTGGCGGGTACGGCGGCAATTAGTCCGATTTGCAAGAGTAAAGGAACCCACAGTCGCCACGCGGGAAGGCGTTTTGCTTCCGGGGGAAGCTGAAACACATTTGTTGTATCTGGATTTTTAACTAATAAGTCAATGTTGTTTGTGCTCATGTTAGGTATGGGTTATATTGTTTACGGTTGTTTCGGAATGATTAAACCGCAGAGAACGCAGAGGGCGCTGAGTTAGAGAAGAGAGAGATGAATAATTTCTATTCATCGGGGATTGTTGCGAAGTGGCGCTCGAACCACAAACCAGCAGCAATTACGCCAATTCCGCATAAAACAAAGACAAAAGATTTGAGCAACAATCCTGTGTTATATTCAAAGACTCTGCTGATAATTTGCAGGGTGATTAATACCATGCCTACCCAAAAAGTCTTGCGGTTTCCTAATGCTAAACCTTCTCGAATTAAGCCGACAGCGAGCAGAAACGATAAAACATTAAACAGAAAAGTCGCTAATTGCGGAATGGGAGTAAAATTGAAGTGAATAAGCGGTATTAAGGCGCTGGCGAGAATTAAAATGCCGATCGCACTTGTAGTCAAATCCACTGCTTTTTGTTTTGGTCGGCGCAGTTCCAAACGTCCCAAGCGCAGCCACTCAAACACTGTGAAACCGCCCAAAACAACCACATTTGCCAGCAAAACCCAATCGGGCTCAGTTGAGGCAGGATTCGGCGAATTTTGCCACAACCAGTGGAAAGAAAGAACATAAAACAAAGCGGCGAGAAACAGCAGCGCTAAACTGCGGGCGGTAGGTTGAAACAGCCTGCTGTTTACCTTCGGCCAGATTGCATCGTCGTATCCCCACAGCAAAGCGGGCGGTAGGGCGCAAAAAATAGCTGTACCCCAGGTTTGATTTAATCCTTGGACGATAGAAACTTGTAGAGAGAAAATTATCGCGATCGCACTTATAGCAAAAATAGCACGCGATCGACACCAATAAGCCAGCGGCACAAACATTATACTGGCTGCGATCGGCATTTGCCGCACCAAAACTTCCAGCCAAGAAAACTCGACTTTGGAAGACCAATCTAACACGGCAATCCAATAGCCTAAACCGACTAAAAGTGCGGACAAAACGCCCAAGGAAGTCAACCGCAAACTGTAAGCCATTCCGAGCACGCCGATTCCCCAAGTGAGGTAAAGTCCGTAGGAAGAACCGCCAATGTGAAACATTTGTGCCATCAAAGCCATATTTGCTCCTAAAATCAGAGCTCCTAACAGCAACAATCCTTCACCTAGGAGTTTGTTTCGCCCTATTTTTATGGGCAAATTGAGATTGGAGTTTTGGCTTCGGGATGGGGGAATGCGCCACAGATAGAAACCCGCTGCATTGACTGCTACGAAAAGACTTAGCAGCAGTGCAACTCTCACTTCACGCGACCAAACTTGCCAGTTTGCCGCTACAAAGGTGATGACTCCTATACCGAGGAGAATGCCGCCGAGACTGATGAGAATGCTGAGGAAACGGTTGCGGGAGGCGGTTTCGAGTGTGTTGAATTGGTAGCGTTCGGAAAGTTGTTGGTAGAATAAAGTATCGATGAGTCCTTCTGCTTGCCAGAGTTTGGCTTGTTCGCGCAACTCGCGTCGAAATTTATCTGAAATCATTGTCTATATTCCAGAGGATTTGAACTGTGATAGTTTTTAATATGTCACTTGTGGGTTGATTGTCGATGGAGGCTGGGACACCTGTCTAACTTGCACAGCAGATTGGATTGAGATCCTTCGGCGGTTGAAACCGTTTCTATAGCAATCCTAAATTATTCAGATAAATTTGTAGGGGTAGTGCCCCCGTGCCTACCCCTATCTATCGGGGCAACCACGGGGGGATTGCCCCTACAATAATTACGCAAATCATTTAGGATTGCTATATATAAACAAACTCCCAGCAGCAAGGGACGAATAAATTAAGGAAGGTAATTTTATGGTACAAGCTCAATCTAAAAAATTAACTTTTGACGAGTACCTTAATTACTCAAATGATACGGATCAACGCTATGAGTTAATTGATGGGGAGTTAATCGCTTTGCCGCCAGAATCTGAACCTAATAATTTCATTGCTAACTATCTATTTTTCTATCTGGCTAGCAGCGGGCTAGTGCCACTTAGACTGATTAAAACGCATAATTGCGAGGTTCAAGTTGCCGTTTTGCGATCGGGAGATGCCGCCAACCGCTACCCCGATTTGATAATTCTGGAACCTGAACACATTCCGCTGACAGCAAACAGGCTAACTATCACTTTCGATATGCTGCCTCCTCGGTTTGTTGTGGAGGTAGTCAGTCCCGGTAGACTGGGCAGGGATCGGGATTACGAGCGCAAACGAGCTCAGTACGCAGCGCGGGGCATTGCAGAGTATTGGGTTATCGATCCAATTGAACAAGTTGTGACGGTTTTGCGGCTTGAGAATGGGCAATATGTTGAGGTTGGGGTATTTCGGGATGGGGAGGCGATCGTATCTCCGATGTTTCCACAGCTAAGTTTGACGGTTCAACAGATTTTGAGTGGAGAGGTTTAAGGGCGGATCAATAGCTAATTGGTTAGCATTCATCTAACCACCTACCGATTAGTGAAAATCTCCACCCTCAACCTGATTGAGGCCATGTTTCAATCCCTGATAGGGATTTAGGTTGATTGCAACCTGTAAGTTTCGCTAACAGTCACACCATTTTTAGATAGTGACGTGAGAATATCACCAACCTTACTTTGTTAAATAAATCTAGGCGGGGAGAGTCACATTTCCCCGCCTAGGGCTTGTAATCATTGCCACCACGTCAGAAAACACAATTTTTCCCATCTAGCCTTATAACCTTTATAGTTGACCAATTTTGCATTTGCTGATAAAAATTTCATAATGCTTGCTCAGAGCATTTTGATTTGGTGTTGTTTTTTGATCCTGTGGTAAAGTCAGTTTCCGATCTGCTAAATCTTGGTAACAAGTGCCAACGAGTTCAGGGGCAATCACAACTACCTTGGTATCTGGTCGTATTGACAGTAGATACAAATCGAAGAGAGTGTGTATGTCGGCTCTGAGTGGTAAACCGTTTGTTGGATGATTGGTTTGAGTACCTTGATATGGTATTATATGTGCCGCTTCGATAGCTGACTCTACATCACAATCAGTTATTGGACATCGACCACCGTAAGCAATTAACAACTTACGTCTAAATCCCGCCTGTCCCTGTCGTTGGACAATAGAAGCAGTTATCCGTTGTCTGGCATCTTGAAGAGTTTCAGCGTCAAAATATCCCTCAGATTCAATTTTCTGACGCTCAGCATCTAGCTCAGGTAGGGCTAGATTGCGGGTGTGGAAATAAAAATCTAGAATTGTTCGCAAATCACCACAACCTTCATCGTCTTGACCCTGCCCCAGAACTTGCGGGGGAATCGGTAGCGGATTACCTCGCAAATCTAGGTATTCCAAATTTTTCATACTACGAATTGCCTCCGGGATTTCAGTAATCTGATTATTAGGGAGGCTAAGGTCTTTCAGATTCGACAATTGCCCAATCACTTCTGGAATAGTGGTAATTTGATTGTCATCTAGAAAAAGCCTTATCAAACTCGACATTTGTCCGATTACCTCTGGGATAGAGGTAATCTCATTGTTACTCAGGTAAAGCGCTGTCAGATTCGATAATTGCCCCAAGACCTCTGGGAGGGAAGTAATCCTATTGTCAATGAGTACAAGCTGTATCAGATTCGACAATTGCCCGAGTTCCTTTGGGATGAACCCAATCTGATTGTTCATGAGGTGAAGATGTCTCAGATTCGACAATTGTCCTAGTTCCTTTGGGATGGAGGCAATCTGATTGTGATTGAGGATAAGATCTGTGAGATTCAAAAGTTGCCCGAGTTCCTTTGGAATAGAGGTTATCTGATTGAAACGAAGGTCAAGCACTGTCAAATTCGACAGTTGCCCGAGTTCCTTTGGAATGAAAGTTATCTGATTCCTACGGAGGTTAAGCTCTCTCAGATTCGACAGTTGCACGAGTTCCTTTGGAATAGAGGTAATCTGATTGTTACTGAGGGAAAGCCATTTCAGATTCGACAGTTGCCCGAACTCCTTTGGAATGGAGATTATCTGATTATTATTGAGCCAAAGCTGTGTCAGATTCGACAGTTTTACGACTTCCTCTGGGATAGAGGTTATCTGATTGTTACTAAGGAAAAGGTGTGTCAGATTCGACAGTTTCCCGAGTTCTTTTGGGAGTGAAGTAATCTCATTGAAACTAAGGTCTAGCAATGTCAGACGCTTATACTTGAAAATCTCCAGTGGTAATTTTTTCAACTCCAGCCCGGACAAATCTAGCTTACTCAATTTATTCTCGGCAGCCAGTTCAATTCGTCGCACAGCTTCCTCTCGACCCATGTCGTTTACCCCTCGGTAATATTTATTAACATCTACAAATGAGTTTATATAGTTAATTACCAGTGGAAAATCTTTCAATAAAAAAACCATCAACACGGCTTAAAATACCTCTCCAATAAACTCCTTTATCGTTCGGTATTAAACTATTCCCAACTAAAAATTTAGCATCTTCTAGATGTATAAATTCTATATTTGTCACTTCAGTTTGTTCATCTTGATTGTTCACTTGATTTACTTTATCTTGATTGTTAAGTTCACTTTCTTCATCTTGATTGTTAGATAAATTTTTAGAAACTGTATCAAACCGAGATAAAAAATGTTTAAAAGCTTCTTTGCCTTCAACAGTTCTTGAAATATTGTGATTTAAAACATCACTTAAAGCCTCAAGGTATGATTCCTTACTAATTAATAAACCAGTAACAATCGTACCTTGAACAAAAAGGGTAACACCTAGTTTTCCTGAAAATTCCTCTGTATCCTCAGCAAGTTGTACCAGCGACATTAACAATATGTCAGAGTTAGCTGATGTATTGTCATTTTCTTGAGTCGTAACTGGTGTGATGTCATTTTCTTGAGTCGTAACTGGTGTAATGTCATTTTCTTGAGTCATAAATTTTAGTTGTTTTATTAACAAAAATAAAATTTAACTTATATAAACCTTTTACGTCTATATACTTTAGACGTAATTAAGATAATGCCAACCCGCCCACCGCTCTGTCAGTGCCACCGCACCCACCACATCCAGTTTTTAAAAAAGCTGTGGGTTCTCAGGTGCGAGTGTGACGGAAAAAATCTAGACCGCTCCGACCGTAACAAGGTGCGACCGCTCCAACCGTGCCAGCCAGTGCGACCGCTCCGATCTTGCGACCGTGCCAGCGCTGCGACCATGCGACGTTGCCACCTTGCTAGCCGTGCCTGTGATGCGATTTAGGCAGTACCAGCCGTGCCAGACATCCAATCACCCCAAAACTCCCCACAACGCTCTAGATAGCTGTATTTTGCCAGCTTGCCAGTGCCAGCCGTCCGATCGTGCCAGCCGTCCGATCGTGCCAGCCGTCCGATCGCCGCGTTGCCTCGGAGTCATCCGATCGCCCTGTTGAATCTGGCAATTTGAAGGGGTAACGACAGCCGAAAAAAATTACTCCCTCAAAAAAACACCTACCCCTAGGCGCAAATTTTATCCATCAACCCGATTTAAATTCCAGTCGTAAGGCAAAAAAACGATCGCCCATCCATCGCCCACAGCCGCCTCCGGCCCCAAATAACCGCCCACATACTCAGCCACCGAACCCGCCGCTTTTACAAAATCCTCGCCGTACCACTTAAAAATCTTGCTCAAATAAAGCGTCTTTTTCTGGGCATCATATCGCACCTTATCAGGATTGTGAATAAAACGGCTGGCATCCGCTTCTAGTTGAGTCCGTACCGACTCCGGGAAATAAGCCCCCCGGCGCAGCAGCGGGCATCCGACAGAAGCGCAAACTAATGCAAAATGGATGCGCGGTTCCGCAAATTCCGGCCGCAATATTGCGTGTTCGATTTGATTGAGACTGTACTTTTTGCCGCCAATAATCGAATTTGAACGAGTGAAAAAATCCAAAAAACTCAGCCAGTTGGGAATTCCCAAAACTTTGGGACGGATGGACGCGATCGGATATACTTCCAGAACTTGAGAAATTGCGATCGCATTGTACGAATTCAGCCACAACGCCAGCCGCGCATCCGCATCAGTACCATCGGCCAAATCCACATCAGCCAAACTTTCCAGCCACCCCCTCAAAACATCCGCCCCCTCAGCTTTCCAGCCTCGATAATTGACGCGGCCGAAATCGTCAACGTAGCGTTGCAGCAACTCGTCCCAAATCGTAAAGTCGATCGTACCGATCATTTATTACTATCCATAATATAAGGCGGGCATTGCTTTAGCTTCTGCTTCTATTTAATACTACCGTCAACCGAAATAACACCTACAACGGTAGTATTTTTTAAATTAACCCCGTTAAACGGACTCTGGATTAAATTAACTTGAGTCAAATTAGCGCCTTGTAAATTAGCTTGCCACAAACAAGCCCCGCTCAAATTTGCCCCCGATAAATTAGCTTCTCTAAAATTTGCTTCTCTCAAATCTGCCCCTTGCAAATGGGCATTTGCTAAACTCGCCTGCCGCAGGGAATGCCGATCAAATCGCCGCCCGGACACTGGTTACTTTACCACAACTAATTGACTTGCTGCGGCTTAGGTGCAATCACCTGTGTAGCCAACCCGAAAATCATTCCCCATGAAACTGCTCCCAAAGTTACAGATTTCCTGCTCTTTACATTCTACAATCTTAAAAGATTCTTAATTTCAATTTCAACGGGGATCGGTTTCTTCCGGCCCAACACCCCTTTCACTTTGATCTGCAATTTTTTTAATTCCCCTTACCTTCCTAACAAATCATGACGGAACGAACCGACTTTTTCGATAAACTGTTAGCGGCTGTTGAAAAAAATCAAAGTTTGCTGTATTTAGCCCTCGATCCAGACCCGGAAACCTTGGCCCCGCTGGTTTCGATGACTGGGGAGGAAACTCAAAGTTTTGTAACTGATTTGTTGGCAAAGCTAAAAAGTGCGATCGACCAAACAGCCGATTTAATTTGTGCTTGCAAAATCACCCTCGGTTTTTACCAATCTCTCGGTATTCCCGGTTGGGCATTGCTGCAAGAAATTTTAACAATTATTCCCCCTCACCTGCCAGTAATTTTAGATGCCAAACACTGCGATTTAAATACCAGCACAGTCTTTGCCAAAATTGTATTTCAAGACTGGCGAGTTGACGCTATTACCTTAAGTCCCTATGCCGGATTCGACCAAGTAGCGCCTTTTTTGTTATACGCCGGAAAAACAGTTTTTGTACTCTGTGCCACCGCCAACCCCTCAGCCGAGGCTGTGCAAGAATACCCGACGCCAGAAAACCCTTTGTACTTGCAATTAGTCCGACTCTCTCAAACTTGGGGAACTCCCGAAAAAGTGGGTTTAGAAGTAGGAGTAATGCCGGATATGTTGGCGCGCATCCGCCAAGCTGCTCCTGAACGCCTAATTTTAGTCGAAGGAGACATCGCCGAAGAAAATGACCTCACAGAAGAAAACGACCTCGCACAACTGCTGGCGGCAGGTTTAAGCAAGAATGGTGAAGGTTTATTGCTGCCAGTCCCCCCGATTTTATTAGCGGGGAAAGAGCCGCGCCAAGAAATTGAGAAATTGCGGGATAATATTAATCAACAGAGGCTGCGCGCGATCGAAGGTAGCCCCACTTGCGAATTGTGGCTGCCGGATGTTTGCTTTTTGCAACCGGAACCTCACCGCGATTTAATCTTGCAACTTTATGACATCGGCTGCGTAGTTTTTGGCGACCACGTACAAGCATCGGGCGCCATATTTCCATATTACATCGACTTGCGGAAAATAATCTCAATTCCGCAGATTTTCCACCAAATTGTCAGCGCTTATGCAGACATTCTCAAGGATTTAAAATTCGATCGCATTGCGGGAATTCCCTACGGTTCTTTACCCACAGCAACCGGTTTAGCATTGCGGATGGAACGCCCGATGATTTTCCCGCGCAAGGAGGTGAAAACATACGGGGCGGGCAAATTAATTGAGGGGCATTTTCATGCAGGAGAAACGATTGTCGTAGTGGATGACATTTTGATTAGTGGCAAAAGCGTGATGGAAGGCGCGGCTAAGTTAAAATCGGCTGGCTTGAATGTGGAAGATATCGTGGTATTAATCGACCACGAACAGGGAGTTAAAGATAAGATGCAGGCCAACGGTTATCGCGCACATTCTGTGTTAGCGCTTTCGGAAATTGCTCAAACTTTGTATCAAGCAAATCGCATCGATACCGAGCAATTTCAGCTTTTGACAGCGGAACATTAAATCATAAAATTTCTAGTTACCAGGCTCTGCCTGGTAATTAATATCCGGAGGCTCTGCCTCCAAAATTCTCTCTCGTTTGCCTTGTTTTAATGGAGGCAGAGCCTCCTGAAATGCGTTACCAGGCAGAGCCTGGGAACGATTAACAAGCGAGATTAAGCTTGCAAAACTTCAATTAAAGCATTGCCCATTGCCCGACAGCCGACGAGTTTCATGCCTTCCGACATGATATCACCAGTGCGATAACCCCGATCCAAAACTTCGACAACTGCTTGCTCGATTTTATTAGCAGCTTCCGGCTGATTTAAGGCGTAGCGCAGCATCATTGCCGCACTCAAAACTTGGGCGATGGGATTTGCTTTATCTTGTCCGGCGATATCTGGTGCGGAACCGTGCACGGGTTCAAAAACTCCCGGCCCGCTTGCTCCCAAACTAGCAGAAGGCAGCATCCCAATACTACCAGTTAGCATCGCCGCCGCATCGGAAAGAATGTCGCCGAATAAATTGCCGGTGACAATTGTATCGAACTGTTTGGGCCAGCGAATTAACTGCATGGCTGCGTTGTCAACGTAGAGGTGAGAAAGTTCGACATCAGGGTATTCTGAAGAAAGGGCAATAATACGATCGCGCCACAGTTGCGAAACATCCAAAACATTCGCTTTATCAACGGAACACAGCCTTTTCCCACGCTTCCTGGCCGTCTCAAAAGCGACTCGCCCGATTCTGTCAATTTCCGACTCGGTGTAAGCCATCGTATTAACACCGCGTTTTTCGCCTGTTTCCGTCTCAAAAATGCCTTTCGGTTTGCCAAAATAAATGCCGCCTGTGAGTTCGCGGATGACCATAATATCCACGCCTTCAACAACTTCCCGTTTCAAACTAGAAGCATCAACCAATTGCGGTAAAATAGTCGCCGGACGCAAATTTGCAAACAATCCCAATCCAGCGCGCAGTCCTAATAATCCCGTTTCCGGGCGCTGTTCGCGGGGCAAATTATCCCACTTGTAACCGCCAATTGCTGCTAACAATACTGCATCGCAGTTGCGGCATTTTTCCAGTGTTTCTTCTGGCAGCGGATTGCCTGTTGCGTCAATAGCAGCCCCGCCCATTAAAGCTTCTTGAAATTCAAAGCCGATGTCCAATTGTTGGCCGACAAGTTTCAGGACATCTACCGCCACAGCGATAATTTCAGGGCCGATGCCGTCTCCTGGTAAAAGAGTGATGCGGTAGTTTTGAGTCATATCGATTTAGGAGTTTTGATTTGAGATTTGAGATTGAGAGTTAATGGGAATTCTTTGGAAATGCCAGACATTCTCACAAGGCTATAATCATATCAGGATAAGCAACCTCAGAATTCATTATGACATTCCCGACTTACCCGCCTGCTCAAGCTGAACCGCCTTTAGACCCCCGGCAGAGTTTGCCAACAATGTATGATTTACCTAGCGAAGACCCAAAGGAGCCCGGTTTGCCAGATACATTTCATTTAGATCAGCCGCAACTCTTGGAATTCACGTTTTTGCCGCCGGGATGGGATGCGGAACAAGTCTTTACAGCGAGTGACCTAAATTTGTATTACGATGCAACACAACCGCGCTGGCATAAACGCCCGGATTGGTTTGCTGCGGTGGGTGTGCCAAGGCTTTATCAAGGGCGCGATATGCGTTTGAGTTATGTAGTTTGGCAAGAACGGGTAAATCCGTTTGTGGTGGTGGAATTGCTATCGCCGGGAACTGAAGATGAAGATTTAGGGCGGACTGTTCAGCAAGCTGGGGAACCGCTGACTAAGTGGCAAGTTTATGAACAAATTTTGCGGATTCCTTACTATTTTGTGTTCAGTCGCTACACGGATGAATTGCGAGCTTTTCATCTTGTAGGAGGCCACTATGAACCTGCAGAATTAATTGATGGGCGGTTATTTATTCCTGAATTGCAGTTGAGTTTAGGTTGGTGGCAAGGCAGTTATAAGAGTATGAATCGGTTGTGGTTGCGGTGGTTTACTGCCCAAGGAGGGTTGATTTTGAGTCCGAGTGAAAGAGCAACGGCGGCGGAACGGCAACTGATAGAATCTCAACAGCAACTCATAGCATCTCAACAGCAACTGACAGAATCTCAACAGCGAGAGGAAAGACTAGCGGCGCGGTTGCGGGAACTAGGCATCGATCCTGAACAATTGGTTTAATAGTTCTCGCACCCAGGCGTAATTCTTGCTTGAGTGTTCCAAAAGCCCGTGAAGCGCAGCTATCCCGTAGGGAATCGCCCATAACCCCTTTTCAACTCCTCGAATCCGCGCAACACGAGTGAAATAAGATAAAAACAGTTCGATCGCACGCACGTACAAAAAAATCGGCAAGGAGTCGCGCAGTGGCAGAGGGCGAAGGCATACCAACATCAGCACAGATTGATTCTCGGGACTATTCTTGGGCCTTTTGGCCAGTTGTCCCCCTCTATCCCTACAGCAAGCGGCGCACCATCCGCAAGGAAATAGTCAAGGACACAATCTGGACTTTTGACCAACTACAAGGCATTTTCTACGTAGTCGTCCCGATTCGGATGACAGTAATTAAATTAGAACCCGAAGGCCTTCTCGTCTACGCCCCCGTTGCACCGACTCCTGAGTGCATCCGCTTGGTAAAAGAGTTAGTAGCAGAGCACGGCGAGGTGAAGTACATTCTGCTGACAACGGTTTCGGGCATCGAGCACAAAGTTTTTGTCGGCCCCTTTGCGAGGTGTTTTCCCGAAGCGCAGGTGTTGGTCGCGCCCCAGCAGTGGAGTTTTCCCGTGAATTTGCCGCTGAGTTGGCTGGGTGTGCCGGCGAAACGCACGTCTGTACTGCCCTTTGACAGCAGCAACACGCCCTTAGCCGATCAATTTGACTGGGCAATTCTCGGCCCCCTCGACCTCGGTTTGGGCAGATTTGCAGAAGTTGCGTTATTTCACAGGCGATCGCGCACGCTGATGTTAACAGATTCCATAGTTTCGATTCCCGAAAATCCGCCCGCGATCGTGCAACTCGACTCGTACCCGCTGCTATTTCACGCCAAAGACAGCGCCTTGGACACGGTGGCAGACACCCACGAAAATCGGCGCAAAGGGTGGCAGAGAATCGCCTTATTTGCCATGTATTTTACGCCTAGCGTGCTGGAAGTGCCGCGGTGGTCGGAGGTATTTGCCAGCGCGCGCCAAGCGCCAGAACGCTCTAGGAAAGCTTATTTCGGGTTGTATCCGTTCAAGTGGAAAACACATTGGGAGCGATCGTTTGAGGCTTTGCGGGGAGGAGGGCGGTTGTTTGTCGCGCCGATTTTGCAGACATTGATTCTCAACCGCGCGCCGCGGGAAACTCTCGATTGGGTGGATAAAGTGGCCAGTTGGGATTTTCAAAGGATTGTACCTTGTCATTTCGATAGTGCGATCGACTCCCGGCCGCGTGAATTTCGCCAAGCATTCTCGTTTCTGGAAAAACACTCGCCTGTTAATTCTTTACCCGAAGACGATTTTAAATTGCTCAAGCAGATTGATGCGGGTTTGAATAAAACTGGTTTGGTTCCCCCTGCAAAAGAGAAGGTTTAATCTGAAATTTTTGACAATTCTGAATAAGCTGTTTGATCACAGGCAAGATGCCTGTGCCACTAAAAAATTCAGATATTGTGGAACGGGCATCTTGCCCGTTTCAACACAGGCAAGATGCCCATCGCAAAGATAAAACCCTTGACAATTACTGGAAATTTATTCATTTATCTCATTAAATTATTAATCAACTCATCCACCTTCAAAAGTTCTTGAATAATTTGCTCTACCCTCTGCAGTTCATTTATAGGATTGAGAACTCTAATAGTTTTAGCAGATGTCGCTGAAGTATGTACCGCAACACCTCTTTCTTCCCCAAACGTATTCATCGTACCTAGCCAAGCAGAATCTAAATCATCAGTATCTATCCCTATTGGCAAAAGCAACGCCAGAAGATTAGCTTCTTTAATTCCATGATTTTGGTCAATTACTCGCTTAAAACTCTTAATAGCTAAATCTATTTTTTTATTAATTTTTATTTTTTCCTCCTTAACTTTTGTACTTCCCTTGGTTGGATTAAGTGTATCAGGCGGTACTTCCATCATTTGACCCGAAAAGGCAAGCAAGCAGATTAAAGTACGGCAAGTCTTACCCTGACTGTCCCAATTATTTTTAGCGTTAAGGGTGACTTCCCAAACTCTGTCCTCAAAATAAGCCTCAATTTCGGCATGAACGAAAACTCTGTAAGTAAGAGTTAAGGCTAACTGCCGATCCGAATATAAACCTGTAGGGCTAACTTTAGGAATAAATTGTTTTTTTAATCTATTTAACTCCTTGGTTAGAGTCCGAAATCTAACGGATTTTGACATACCTATGAATAACTTACCTCTACCTCAAACCGTTAAATATAATACGGTTATCTACAAGTTCAGGTACATTAAACTCTACCTCCAAAACCTTTAACAAAGCTTTGCCCCACAGTGAAAGACGAGTATGAGTTTCACGAATGCTAGTTGTGCTTTTCTCAACAGCTTCTCTGAACTCGCTATTAGATGATGAACATAACTCTTTAAAAGCATTTGCCACACCCGCCGGATTCTTCTCAGCAGCTTCTCTAATAACTGGATCTGAAAAATAAAAAACCATCACATCTAAAATAGCTCGATTAAACTTGCTTCGGTAAGTATGATAATTGCCTAACCACACACGAAATATATTTTCTTCTCCAAATATTTTAGTAGTTGTTTGCACTGCTTTTTCAAATTGGCTAACTGTAGATTCTATCTCCAGTTTGCGATATTTCCAATCCTGGTTGAGTTCTTTGCAAGTTATATCCAGGAACACTTTAAGATTACCGCGATACTCGGATAAGAAATGATGAAATCCTACATATCGAAGCAATAATTCGACATCGCGCATCCGAGGATCGGGATTTTTGGATTTGAGTATTTTTCTTAAAGCCGGATTTTCAATTGATTCATCATCTAAAAAATTGATAAAATCACCTGGATGTAATGCCTGCCTTAGTTCTTGTGCAGATAGCGGAGTATTTTCTACATTCAAACGTAGAAAAATTTTGTAGAGTAAACTTTCTGTCTTCCAATTCCGAATCAATGTAGTACGAAGAGTTTGATTGTCGAGTGCATCAAGTACAGAACTATGAAGAAGATTGTTTTTTAGATCCTCATGGGTACAACCATTTAGTTCTGGCATAAATTCTAAGTTTTTCAAAGCAAAACTATCGTTAGTAGTTTCGCTCCTTCCATAAAATTGTAGAATCGTCAGCAAGCGTTGTTTGCCGTCAAGGACTACAAATTTTCCGCGTCTTTTGTCTGGAGAAGCTAAAACTATTTCTGGAATAGGAAATCCTAGAAAAATTGATTCAATAAACCTACTTTTACGAGTTATATCCCAGGCGTCTCGTCTTTGAAATCTTGGATTTAGTTGAATGTTGTCACGAACAAGTTGATCGAGTATGGTGGCTGTTGTCCAGTCATTTCCAGCTACAAGAATTTCGGATATCTCGTCTAATACTGATTTTGAGTTGCCATTAGATTCAAGCTCATCATCTAGAGCTTCATCTTCCTGCTCAAAGCTTACTTCTTCTTGTTCTTGTTTTTCCAAGAGTTTTAGTTCAGGCATGACCGCGCTCTAATGGGTGAGTTGAATCTGGATAGACTATCTATTACCTAAGTATAGCAGAAGTCAGAAGGCTGATGTTGACCATTTACCGATAGCGAGAGTATTTTATCCCTAAATTATCAGTTTCGGAAGTTCCATAACTATTGCAATATTGTCGATTGGTGCGTCGCTGTAATATTTTCTATCTTTCTTTGGGGATGATCGATAGCGACGCACAAATCGAATACTTGGTAACTTAAGCAACTACCCAATCTCACGATTTTTTCAACTTAAACTCATCAAACTTCACCACTTGCGACTCCGGTTTCCGCGTATCAAAATAGTAGCTGCTAACCGTACCCTCCCCCGTATCAAAAATAGTAAAAGCCGTAATATCATTGCTATCAATATACGGCAGCGGCCGCCCATCTTTCCCCAACAAAGGCGCAACAGTCGGCACCACAGGTTCCAACCCGTTCGGGTCTCCAATAGCGCTGTAATCTTCCCGATATCCCGGCGGCACAAATCGGCGCTTTTCCCCCACAAAAGCACCGTAACTGTTGCCTACATTAGAAGTCTCCAAAAAGTGCATTCCGCTGGAACTTACAAACCGATTCCACAAGTGCGAATGTCCGTAAAATACCAACTGCACCCCGGCTGTGTCTAGCAGCGGCACTACATCCCGAATCAGATAATCTTGCTGTTTCGGATACTCGTAACGCACCATTTTAATCTCGCCATCGAGAGCGCGATCGACTATTTGCACTGGATCGGTATAAGCAGGTACAATATTGTCACCCAGAGAATGCGGCGGGTGGTGAAACATCACAATTTTATATTTTGCCTGCTGGAATTCCGAACTCTTTAACTCTTGTTGCAGCCAATTATATTGAGCGCTGCCCTTGACAATCGGCTCAAAAATATGCTGTCCGTATCCCCATTTCTCGGGATTATTAAAATCTTCGTCCCGTTCCCGATACCTGCCTCTCGCACCCGGATCTAAATTCGGAGTCCGCCAGATATTCGCAACGTATAAAGTCACTAACCGCACGTCCCCAAAAGTCACAGCATAGTAATTTTTACCTCCCGGTAAATTGAAAATCTCGTCATAGGTATCGCTATTAAAACTATTGTTTTTCAGCCATATTTTCCGCACTGAAGAGTCATTACTAGGATTCAAAGATGCAGCACGTTGAGCGTATATTTTTTCGGCAGCGGCGCGGGGAAAAGGATCGTTAAATTGGTCATCAAGTTTCCTGTTGGTTGCAAAGCGACCCATGATTTCGTGATTGCCAATGGCGGGGAATAAAGGCGCGTGTTGGATCAGTTCGCCGCCACTGTAAACGGTTTTGATGCCGTTTTTGTCGAGTTCGGAAAAGGCGCGACCTTGCAAAGCGGGAAAGAAGGCGCGGCCGCGATTTTCGTCGAACCATTCAGAAGCGCGATCGGGTATATTAATTAAATCCCCTGCCATCAAAACCGCGTCAACTCTCCCAACTGTTTCGGCTACTTTCTGGAGATTTGCTGCTGTCATAGGCATCAATTGATGGTCGGAAGTGAGGAGAATTTTGAGCGGCCTTCCTGCTGCTGGTGTCGGAGAAAGAGTGAAAACTTTGCTGCTGACAGATGCGCCGTCTTTTCTTTCGCTAGTGACTCGATAAGGAATGCGAACACCGGGCATTAAATTGGGGACTTCTGCTTCGTGGCGCCAGATGTCGCGGACAATTGGATTGCTGTCAATTATGCTTTGTTTCATTTCCTCGGAAATGCGCGAGTCTTTGTCTTCGCGAGTGCGGCTTAGCTTAGTAGTATTTGCCGTCACAACTTGATTCAAATTTTTGCCGTAAGCAACAGTGTTGCGAGTACCGGCAAACTCGGTAAACCAGACAACTCGCACCGAGTTTGCTGTTGGAAGTTGCAGAAACGGATCGGTTAAAAGTTGAGGTTCGTTGAGGTTAGATGGCATCATGAAACCTAGCAATAGGACAATCAACATCAAAACAGCAAAAAACCAGGGATTGCGGGGCAAATCTCTAGAATTTTCTAATTGATCGGGCAATGGTGTCAACATAAGTCATTAGTCATAAGTTATTAGTCATTCGTCTGAAGAAAAAACAGCCATCGATTTGAGATTCTCGACTGGGATTTTTAAACTACCTAGTTGATCAAAAAGTTAAGAAATTAGTAAAATATCTCACATCGAACAAACTTCAACCATTTTTTCACATCTTGTGATATCTCCATTCTCTTTCTCTGCGCCCTCTGCGCCCTCTGCGCCCTCTGCGGTTCATTAAAAAAAATCTTTCTCAAAAATGCTTGAAACTTGCGATATAACATTCTTAACACCCTTCCTTCAATCTAAAATCTAAAATCTAAAATCCAAAATCCCATGACTCGCCACCTTCTCAATGCTAACTGCAAAACCGTACACTTGGGCGGTTTCTCTCCGAATATCGAACCTGCTTTAAGGGTGGATTCGGGCGATCGCATCGACATCGAAACCTATTCAGGATATTATGTTGCTGACAAAGCGCCGCCGGAATTTCTCACCCCCGAATTTTTAGATATTTGTCAGAATTTGCCTCCCAACCGCAAAGTTGGGCCGGGGCCCCACTTGCTGACAGGCCCGATTTATGTTAACAATGCCGAACCGGGAGACGTTTTAGAAATTCACATTGAGGATGTTTATCCGAGTTTACCAGTCGGATTTAATGCAATTCGCGCCGGATGGGGAGCATTACCTGAGTATTTCCCCGAACCTAAATTGCGGTTTATTCCGCTAGATTTAAAGCAAAAAACGGCGGAATTTCCCGCAGGTAGCGGCATTCGGATTCCCCTGCATCCTTTTTTTGGAATACTCGGCGTTGCCAATGCAGAAATCAACCGTTCTTCTATTCCTCCAGAGCGCTACGGTGGCAATATGGACAATCAGGAACTCCAAGCAGGAACGCGGTTATTTTTACCTGTTTTTCTGCGTGGCGGTTTACTGTCCATCGGCGACGGACATTCGGCACAAGGAGACGGTGAAGTTGACGGTACTGCCATTGAAACTTCGATGAACGGGACTATTCAAATCATCTTACGCAAGGATTTTTTTCTGATATTTCCGTTTGCAGAAACGCCTACTCATATTGTGATTATGGGATTTGGTAGAACATTAGATGAAGCGTTTGAAATGGCGGTAAAACAGACGGTTTATTGGCTGCAAAAGTTTGCAGGTTTCAAAGAAGAAGAGGCTTATGTTTTGTGTTCAATCGCGGTAAATTTTCGGATTACGCAGGCTGTCAACAATCCCCAAAAAGGAGTTCACGGAATGATGCCCAAGTGTATTTTACCAGAGGTGAAAATTATTGGTCATGGAGTTTGATGTAAAATGATAACACGCGATCGACAAAAAAATTAGGATCGCGATCGCACAAACTACACAAATTTGTCACTGCTGTGGTCGATCAGGATCGCGATCGTGTTGACAATTAAGCTTAAAATGGATAAGTTACCAGTTCTACCTAAATCGAACTCAACATGAAAAACCAGACTGACGATGTTGCCAAAAAAGATTTAGTCGATCGAGCTTTTGGGAGTGCAGCAATACCAGATCCGACAGCGTGGGTGCACGAACATTATTTTCTGGCTAATTTCGCCGATACTCTGGCCCTCATCCAAGAACATATGTCTGATGACAGTTGCGAAATCGGCGAGAATGGTGATTCGGGTGAGGGGATATTATCGATCGATGCCAAAATTAGAGATATGTTGAAAGCTACTTTTAGCGACGACGGCTGGCAATATGTCGAAAGTTTATTGTGAGGTTGGTAAAATCCATAAGTATTTGTACGTTCATCACTTGAGAGGGTAAGTTATACCAGTTAAAAAAAATAATCCAACTTTAGGCCGATGATCTAAACCATTAGAGCATTCGTTATTCCCAATTCTTTAATCTCAAATATCAAATCTCCAATAATATCAGTTTCCTCCCCCAACGCATACTCGCAACTCAGAGTAGCTGCGTGCATTTCCACCCCAATTTGAAGTAAATTTGACATTGTGATGTAGGATACTTTAGATGGGGGGGGAATTACTGTCGCTAGGAATTTCGATCGATCGCAAAAAAGCCGCACTTTCTTCTGGCAAAGCAGTATTGATGAACATCCCGCTGCCTAACTCAAACCCAGCTTGCTTGGTGACTCTGGGAATAATTGCGATATACCAGTGAAAGTATTTTGTTCCCCCTTCGGCGATCGGCACCGATCGAATAGTATAGTTGTAATCGGGATTGTTCAATCCGTAATAAAGCTTAGCCAGTACAGTTTTCAAAGTATCAGCAAGATCCGTAATTTCCCCATCAGTAAGGTCATCAAATGAAGAGGAATGTCGGCGCGGAAAAATCCAAGTGTGAAACGGTGAAAGTGCAGCGTAAGGGATAAAAGCCACAAAATGTTCACTCTCACAAATCACTCTTTCTCTCGCCGCTAATTCATCTTCCAAAGTTCGGCAAAACAGACATTCTCCCGTGTCATCAAAATATCTAATAGCTTCGTCGATGCGGCTGCGAAATTGGCTGGGTACAACGGGCGTCGCTGCTATCTGCGAGTGGGGGTGTTCGAGAGAAGTTCCGGCAGTTTCTCCGTGATTTTTGAAGATAATAATTGTTTCAATGTGGGGATTTTTTCTAATTTCTACATAGCGCTGGCGGTATACTAAAAGTATGTTGGCAACTTCTTCAACACTCAACAAAGCTGTCGTCAAATCGTGTCGCGGGTGTTCGACAATTACCTCGTGAACGCCGATTCCCGCCATCGTGCGGTGAATTCCCGATGATATCCTCATCCATTTTGCTGTCGGGGAGAGGGCGGGATATTTGTTGCGGATTGCCCTGACTTTCCAGTCAGCGCGATCGCCCAAACGGCAAGTTTCTAAGGTTCCGTCTTCCTCATTTCCCACGCAAAACGGGCAATCGGCGCGGTGCGGTGGCACTACTGTTTCGCACTTTCTTTTGTTAGCGAATTGATCCGGTCTTGTCGCCCGTTCGGTGGCGATGATTACCCAATCTCTGGTAATTAAATTTTGTCTAAGTTCAGACACTTTTTTACCTTCAGTTGCAGGGTTTAACCGTTGATCATTGTATAGAATAATTTGTATTTTGTCACTAGCTATTGCATTTTTTTAACAAATCTTGATTTCTAAATGTCCCAGCAGTTTCCCAACAGAAGTTAACAACAGTTGGCATCGAGGATAGAGGGCGATTAGGACTAAACTGGTACAGAATATCTGTCTCGGCAGTACGGGTAAGCACAGATTTTAACCGCAGAGATTAAGCCAACTGCAACTGCACATTCTGCAACTTGCAAATAGCTTTCAACACTTGCGCCAACAAGAGCGATCGCTCTTTGTCAATCAAATTCAATTCCGGTAAAATCTGATAAGTACAAGGATTTCCCCGCGTCAGATACACAAACTGATAGTTACGTCCATTCGTTGTCAATCCCCAAACAGACGATTGCTGCTGCAAACTTTTATAAGCATAAGTCAGCAATTGTGGCAAACCGGCCCAAGGATCGATCGCACTATTTTTCGCCTCCACTACCAAAATCCAAAACTGTGCAGCCGCGAGCTCTGCATCCGGCTGATTTACGGCTAAGACATCCAACCGCCCTTTAATTAAAATATCCCCATCCTCAACCTCGATCGGGATGCTATCTTCCATTGTCAGCAGGATCGGAATATCAAAAAATCCTGCTAATCTCATTAACGGTGAAAGCACTAAAAATTTAACCAGTTCTTCTGAAACTTTTCCGGCGGATAAATAGCGCCGAAATTCAGTTCTAATTTTTAATATTTCCTGCTGTTCTAATTCTGACAGCGGTTCCAGAGAGAAAAAATCGGTGAAGGCGTCTCCTTCTCGCTCTTGCAATTTGAGAAGGTGGCGAACGTCATTTAGCGAAAGTTGGCTTGCTTCTAAATTTTGGGTCATGGCTTTAGTGCGCTCGGCTGTTAATGTAAATTATAAAAGCATTACCATCGGATTTGTTATGATATAATCTTACCAGATATCGCTCCTGTAAATCGGGTAGGTAGATTGTATGAAAGCAATTAAAGTGATGGCAACCATCGACGATCGAGGACAATTGTGCGTTGGTGAACCGCTCAAGTTATATCGCAACAGGCGAGCCGAAGTAATTGTGCTGGTTCCCGAAGTAACAGAAATTAATAAAGACAAGCAATCTCATGAAGCCCACCACCAAACCACGCAACTAGAAGACTACTTCAACTTCCTGGGACCAGATGATATTCGGCTCAAAGGTTCCCGCATTGGCATCGAAACCATTCTCTATGAATACCTGTTTCGCGCTCGAACTCCCGAAGAAATCGCTAACGTTTATACATCGCTCACCCTGGAACAAGTTTATGCGACCATTTTGTACTACCTGCACAACAAAGAAGCAGTCGGTCAGTACATAACCGAATGGCTGGAATGGGGCGAAGAAATGCGAGAAGAACAAACTCGCAATCCTCCTCCAGTGACAGAAAAACTTCGCAAATTTAAAGCAGAAAGAGAGGCAAGGAGCAAAGCTGATGCCAATCCAGTATCTCTTTGATGAAAATGTCGATCCTGCATATGTTAACCAAATTCGCAGGCGAAATCCCGATCTGGTTGTTCTAGCAGTGGGAGAACTAACAGCACCTTCCAAAGGCACTCTCGATCCAGAAATTCTTATTTGGTGCGAAATCCACCACTTCATTCTTGTTACCAACAACCGCCGCTCAATGCCCGTTCATTTAACAGAGCATTTAGAGCAAAATGGTCATGTTCCAGGAATCTTTATCCTGAATTCCAAGCTGAGTATCGGTCAAAATATTGAACTACTGCTTCTGATTTATGAAGCATCATTTGATAATGAATATCAAGATAGAATTTACAATTTACCAGTGCTATAACTTCTCATGCAACTCCAACATTTACAAAATTCCCCAAAGTCTTAAGGAAAATAAACATACTTTTGCCCCAACTTATGCAAACAATAGTTAAAAAGACTAACCGAAGTTAAAGTTAAAAGCAATGTCACAAGATACGATCGAATCAATTCTGCATGAAAAACGGCTATTTCAGCCGCCCGCTGCATTCTCCGAAAAAGCTCAGATCAAAAGCCTAGAAGAGTACCAAGCCCTCTACGACAAAGCCAAAGCTGACCCCCAAGCATTCTGGGCAGAACTTGCCGCCCAAGAATTGCAATGGTTCCAAAACTGGGATACCGTGCTCGACTGGCAGCCGCCTTTTGCTAAATGGTTTGTCAACGGCAAAATTAACATTTCTTACAATTGTCTCGATCGCCACTTAACCACTTGGCGCAAAAATAAAGCCGCCCTGATTTGGGAAGGCGAGCCCGGAGACTCGCGCACCCTCACCTACGCGCAACTCCACCGCGAAGTCTGCCAAATGGCGAACGTCATCAAACAATTGGGAGTCCAAAAGGGCGATCGCGTCGGCATTTATATGCCCATGATTCCCGAAGCTGCGATCGCCATGCTAGCCTGCGCCAGAATCGGTGCAGTACACAGCGTTGTTTTTGGCGGTTTTAGTGCAGAAGCTTTGCGCGATCGACTCAACGACGGCCAAGCAAAACTCGTCATCACCGCTGACGGAGGCTTCCGCAAAGATACCGCCGTCGGCCTCAAAACACAAGTAGACAAAGCATTAGCAAATAATGCCACACCAAGTGTTACCAACGTTCTCGTAGTTCAGCGCACCAAACAGAAAATTGACATGGAACCAGGGCGCGATCATTGGTGGCACGATTTGCAAAAAGGTGCATCGGCAAATTGTCCCGCCGAACCGATGGACAGCGAAGATATGCTGTTCGTACTCTACACCAGTGGCAGTACCGGCAAACCGAAAGGAGTCGTCCATACAACCGGTGGTTATAACCTTTATACCCACATGACAACCAAGTGGATATTCGACCTCCAAGATACCGATGTTTACTGGTGTACTGCTGATGTCGGCTGGATTACTGGACACAGTTATATTGTCTACGGGCCGCTGTCCAACGGTGCGACAACTTTAATGTATGAAGGTGCTCCTCGCCCTTCTAATCCCGGCTGTTTTTGGGATGTAATTGAAAAATACGGCGTCACCGTTTTCTATACTGCACCCACCGCCATTCGCACCTTTATGAAAATGGGCGAACACTTGCCGAATGCCAGAGATTTGTCATCTTTACGATTGTTAGGAACCGTCGGCGAACCGATCAATCCCGAAGCTTGGATGTGGTATCAACGAGTAATTGGGAAGTCGAATTGTCCGATCGTCGATACTTGGTGGCAAACAGAAACCGGGGGAATTATGATTACCGCTTTGCCCGGTGCAATTCCTACAAAACCCGGTTCTGCAACCCTACCGTTCCCCGGAATTGTGGTCGATGTTGTTGACCAAGATGGCGAACCAGTAACTAACGAAAGCGGCGGTTATTTAGTGGTGAAACATCCTTGGCCGGGAATGATGCGTACACTTTACAACGATCCAGACCGTTTTCGCCGCACTTATTGGGAATATTTGCACCCGAAAGATGGGGAATTCGTGTACTTTGCTGGAGACGGCGCGCACAAGGACAAAGACGGTTATTTCTGGGTAATGGGCCGCGTTGACGATGTAATTAATGTCGCCGGACACCGACTCGGCACAATGGAAGTCGAGTCAGCTTTGGTATCGCATCCAGCCGTGGCGGAAGCTGCGGTTGTTGGTAAACCTGATGAGATTAAAGGTGAGGAAATTGTGGCTTTTGTCACGCTGGACAACTCGCAGCAACCTAGTGATGAATTGGCTAAGGAATTGAAGCAGCACGTTGTTAAGGAAATTGGGGCGATCGCCCGTCCCGGCGAAATTCGATTTACCGATGCTTTGCCGAAGACTCGAAGCGGGAAGATTATGCGGCGTTTGCTGCGTTCTTTGGCTGCGGGACAAGAGGTTTCTGGGGATACTTCGACTTTGGAAGATCGGACTGTTTTGGATAAGTTGCGGGGAGGTGCGTAGGGGGATTTTTTAACCCCAGATGTAGGCAGATGAACGCAGATGAACGCAGATAAGATTACATCTGCGTTCATCTGCGGTCTAATGGTTAAATATGAGCTACAATCAAGACAACTTCTGGACTGGAGCTGAGCGCGATGCCTCCACTACTTAGCAAAACCACAGATCAGCGAATTGTTCATCATGCAATGTGGGAACGGTTTAAATTTATCCAAAAAGGCTTTGAAGGCTCCCCTAGAGTGCGACTATTTTACTATGATGGGACGATCGAGATTCTGATGCCGGGAGAAGACCACGAAACTTTTGCTCATGTTATCGGTTACTTAGTGACTACCTTTCTCGTCGAACAGGGAATTTTCTTCAAGCCCACAGGGGCAATGACGCAGGAAAGATCGGGAGTTGTCTCTGTGCAAGCAGATGAATCTTATTGCATCGGGAGTGTAAAGCCAATTCCCGATTTGTCGATCGAAGTTGTCTTTACCAGTGGAGGAATCAGTAAGTTAGATCGCTATAAAGCTTTGGGTGTTCCAGAGGTGTGGTTTTGGGAAGATGGATTACTGAAGATATATCATCTCCAAGATGGTAGCTATGAAAATAGCGATCGCAGTCAGCTACCCGGACTCAATAACCTCGATCTCGATTTGATGAAACGCTGTATTTTGATGGCGGAAACTGATGCTGGGGAAGCTATTAGATTGTTCCGTAGAGAGATGTAGCCGATCGCACTTTAGCAAATTATCGATGACAGTAGCAGCCAATAGACGGTCAGTATTTTGATGCCATCAGTTTCTCATTAAAAAAGCAGTCCTTGGCAAATTATATCAACAGTTTTTAGATGAACAGAGCTACCCATTCAATCCCTACATTTGACTCAATGCTCTTGCCGACAATTCAGGCTCTACAAATGCTGGGTGGATCGGGAACTACTGAAGAGATTTATGACCGAGTAGCCCAGATTCTCAACTTACCTAACGAGGTGCTGGATATCCCACATGGAAACAAATCCCAGAGTGCTGTTGAGTATCGACTTGGTTGGAGTCGTACTTACTTGAAGAAATACGGGCTTTTACAAAATTCCTCACGTGGCGTGTGGTCTTTAGTTTCAACATCTATAGATTTTGATATTCTGGATGCAAAAGAAATTGTCAAGGTGGTTCGGGATACAGACAAGAAAAAGGTGATGCCGCCAGACAATTTAAACGAAAATGTTGAAGCTGTTGAAACTTTAGAAGAACTTGCATGGCATCAACAAATTCATCAAATATTGCTATCACTAGAACCTTCTGCATTTGAGCGTTTGGCACAGCGCCTACTACGTGAATCAGGCTTTATACAAGTACAGGTTACAGGTAAGTCCGCCGATGGTGGAATTGATGGTGTAGGTATTGCCCGTATTAGTGGTTTCTTGAGCTTTCATGTTCTGTTTCAGTGCAAGCGCTATCAGGGTTCGGTTACGGCGAGTCAAATTAGAGACTTCCGTGGGGCAATGCAGGGACGAACCGACAAAGGTTTATTCATTACAACTGGGACATTTACCAGAGATGCTGTCAAAGAAGCAACACGAGATGGCGCACCCCCAATAGATTTGATTGATGGTGAGCAGTTAGTTCAACGACTAAAAGAGTTGGGGCTTGGTGTCAAGATAAAAATGATTGAGTCTGTGGAAGTGGATGCTAATTGGTTTACAAAGATTTAAGCTTCTATTGTGAAAGGATCGAGCATCAGTCAATCGATCGCAAGCAATATTTGAGCGTGGGTGCAGCGATGCCTGCATACTACAGTTAGGCGATCGCTCTTTTGTTATCCCAGATTCACGGATATACTAAAAACAGCTTATTTGCCGCGCCACAGATGAACCGCATCTGGGTTAATTTGCGACCTTACCTGTAGCCAATCCTCTAACAAGTAATCATCATCAACTACTTCAGAATGCTGTTCGTCTTTGAGAATTGCTAAGACGTGCACTCCTGACGGATAGTTGATATGACGAATTTCTGGGTCATATCCCAAGTCTTGAATTTTTGCTAAAATGCGATCGACAGCACCGGCAACAGTAAGATCGACGGCAAGAATAATTTGACCGAGTTTAGCACCCGGTTTTACACATTCCAGAACAGCCATTATTCTTTCTCCTTGTAGTTGCGGTTTAAGATAATTGCATCATAATTTGCTATTATATAACCATGAAGTCTAATATTACTCGTGTTGTTCTATGCCTGCTTTAGACCTGTACCACAATACAGTTAAAAAATCTCTCCTCAATGATGGGTGGATAATTACTCACGATCCTCTCCATCTGAAATGGGGAAAAAAAGATATGTATGTGGATCTGGGAGCAAAACAGGTGCTCGCAGCAGAACGAGGAAAACAAAAAATTGCTGTGGAAGTCAAAAGCTTTGTCAGCGATTCAGAAATGCAGGACTTGAGAGAGGCGATCGGACAATTTACTATTTATCGATCAGTGCTTCAGAGAACTTATCCAGAACATACGCTTTATCTGGCTGTTCGCGATATTACCTATGAATCTCTATTTGAAGAACCGATCGGTCAATTAATGATTGAAGATGAAAAGCTCAAGCTGATTGTATTCGACCCAAATCAAGAGGCGATCGTAAAATGGATACTTTAGCTAACTTTAGAACCACCATTAAAAGAGTTCTAGAACCTTACACTAAAATTCCTTACTCTCATGGCGATATAATTTGTAAAGCCGTGTTTGATGAAAAATCTGATTGTTACCTGCTAGTTACTTTAGGCTGGGATAAAGCCAAACGAATTCACGGCTGTTTGGTTCATATAGATATTATTGATGATAAGATTTGGGTACAGCGAGATGAGACAGAATACGGCGTGACGAAAGAACTTGTAGCTGCTGGAATTTCCAAGGATTCCATTGTTTTAGGTTTTCATCCCGCTGATGTCAGACCTCATACAGGTTATGCAGTTGTGTAGTTAATGAATTATTTGGCTCATCTATTCTTATCAAAAGGCACGCCAGAATCCCTGATTGGCAACCTCTTAGGAGATTTTGTCAAAGGAACGGCTGTCAACCTTTATCCCGATGAAATTAGAAAAGGCATCGATTTGCACCGCAAAGTAGATAGCTACACCGACTCTCACCCAATAGTGCGATCGAGTAAAAGCCTTGTTTGCGCCGAGAGACGCAGGTTTGCTGGAGTTTTGATTGACGTGTTTTACGATCACTTCTTGGCTAAAAATTGGCGGGAATATTCAGAAATTCCGCTTCCAGATTTTTCTCGCCATGTCTATAAAATCCTGCAAGACAACCGCGATATATTGCCTGAATCTCTCCAGCGGGTGCTGCCAACAATAATTGCCCGCGACTTGCTTTCATCTTATCAGGACATCGCCGAAATCGGCATCACTCTTACAAGAATGTCGGCCCGAATCAAGCGCACAAATAATTTGGCAAGCGGCATAGAAGATTTGACAGCTAACTATCAGCGATTAGAATCAGATTTTCGAGATTTTTTCCCCGACTTGATAAAATACGCCACACTTGACAAATATTAATACAAACAACAAAAATTACAGTTGCTATTGATAACGAACTCGTGTATGATTCAACCGATACCTGCATGAAATCTCAAGTGCAACAGGGTTCAAAATATGGCAACCAGAATTCCGAACCTGCAAATAACTAAAGTAGTTGATGGCGACAGCATCAAAATTTCTCTCAACGGCAAAACCGAGTCTCTGCGGCTGATTTGCGTCGATACAGAAGAAAGTCATCCGGGAGGCTCCAAACCTGTAACTGCGGCGGGGAAAGCAGGTACGGAAATGGCTAAAAAATACTTCGCCACAGCAGATGGCGGACTTGCTCAAATTGACATAGAATTTGATACAGACGATTCGGTTGAAGTGGCTCTACAAAAACACCGCGACAACTACGGGCGTCTCCTCTGTTACGTACATAAAGACGGAGAAAATTACAATCTTAAACTGATTGAAGAAGGCTGGAGTCCCTACTTCGTCAAATACGGGCGCTCCCGATTGTATCACCGACAAATGACTGAGGCAGAATCGGCAGCAAAAGCTTACAATCTGATGATTTGGAATCCGATTATCAATGCCAAAATCCCCTCTCGCAACTATGCTAATTTACTGCCTTGGTGGTCGATGCGAGGCTCGATTGTTGAAGAGTTTCGGTTGTCAGAAGCAACGGCAGGAGCGCTTTCTTTGAGGTTGCACTACCCGAAAATATTAGCTGCTTCTGAAAAAGCTAAATCTCTTACTATTTTCTGCGATTTGCAGGCTGGGATTAATAAATGGATCGGCGGCAGCGCTCTAATTTATGCTGGTTCGGTGTATCATAAATTAGATTTGTGGATACCAGATGCTGAAACTGATGAAATGGCTCCCTTGAAGCGACTTATCGAGAAGCGTTATGCGGGTCTGGGACGGGGATATGTGTATGTCAGTGGGAAGGTAGAACAGTACAAAGGGAAGCCTCAAATAGTTTTGAAGGATATCAAACAACTTTCAGACTTTCCCCGATAATATTTAAACTACAGTTAATTTTATCAATCCTTTTTACTACATATAATTTTCTTAGGAAGTACGATCGCGCAAATAGAGGGCGATCCTAAAAAACGATCGCCCTCTCTTCAGCCATGATATTCTATTTATCAAGAGATGCAGGAACATTTATTGCTGCATTGAAGGAGTATCAAAAAATCGGCATCCTAATGGATTTGTGCGTGCAGATTGATTTTGAGGAGTTGTTATAGGAGGAGTAGAGTTAGGAAGTGTGCTCTTCAATTCTGAGACGGTAAAAGATTTAGAAATGTTAGAATTTTTCCCGAGATTGCTGGCAGAAGTGTTAGCAAGATTTGGTGACTCGGTAATTGTAATCTCCTGTGTTGCATTTACATTTGTCTGCGATGTGACAGTGGTTTGTGCCTGACACGGATAGGCAGTCATAGCAGAAATTACAGCAAAGCTCAGAAACCCAAGACAGCCCGTTGATTTAATCATATTTATCTAAACGTAAACTTAAAGAACTATTAGTAATGCTCCTAATAATAGATTAAGTTAGGAAAACTTATGTTTCAAGCGTGTTTATGCGTATTTTTTTAAACTTAATAATTAAGTATTTGTATGTAGGAAAAAAAGAGAAAAACGGGGAAATTACTACTAAATGTAAAGTTGCAGTAAAGATAGCGGGTTTTTACTGACAAAAAATTTTAGGAAATCCCGCTGGGGTTTTAATCACTGTCTGCTGACGGAAGAACACCTTTCTCGCTTAACAGGCAGGATGCCTGTTCCACAAAATAAAATTTTCTTGTGGGCCCTTCCTCGGGGGCGAGTTCACCAAAATTGTTTGCAATTCGCGATCGCTCTACTAAACCCGGCCCCACAGGGTTAAACTCTTAAAAGGAGAATGAAGTTCTCAATACACCAACTGAGATCGGGTCGCTATCGGGAGTGTGACCGGGTTGAAAAATCAAGATCAATCCAGGGGTGACGCTGATATTATCATTCACCTGCCAGCGGTAGAATACCTCTACATGAGTAGTCGTTCCGGGTTGCCCGCCAGATCGCCCTAAACCCGTATCTAAAAAATCAGGAACGTTATTGCCTGTAGGTAAATTGCTGCTGACAATTTTAGGCGGTTGCCCGATATAAATTCCTCCTAAATTTCCTGCTTTAAACAAATCGGGGAAATTCACGAAAACCATATAATTTGTAGTGGCTACCGTACCCGATTTACCGGGAATGCGAGAATTCGTATAACCAGTTCAACCTCCCAGAGAAACTCGCGATGAAAGGCGCCAATTTAAACTTGCTCCAACTGCATTTGTTTGCAGAGACGCGGACTTATTTGTGTTAGGATTGATAGCAGTTAATTGACTATCCCCTGCCAAACTAATCAGATTACCGTTCGGTGAATAATCGTTAACGTAATAGATAGTAAAATCCACGGGAGCGGCTGGTGTCAGAGTTAGTTGTACACCCAATGTATTGTGTCCTCTCGACCCATTAGAACTGACAAAAAATCCAGGAATGTTAGTTGAATAAACT
This sequence comes from Microcoleus sp. D2_18a_D3, assembly GCF_036702455.1. Lineage (NCBI taxonomy): Bacteria > Bacillati > Cyanobacteriota > Cyanophyceae > Oscillatoriales > Microcoleaceae > Microcoleus > Microcoleus sp. D2_18a_D3. The sequence continues at coordinate 50,854 of NZ_JAUBTK010000006.1, read as the reverse complement.
GCTTGCAAACTGGCTCGCTTCGCAAATTGCCAGTCAATGCCGATGCCGCCTAAACCCAAACCAGTGTTCAAAATTGGGTTTCTTTGGGCGAAGGCAGAAAGGGGGCCGGAAGCTGCACTTTCTGCCCGATTCGGCCCTCGAAAAGCGGTAATCATGTTAACTCCTGCTGTTCCTGCAAACACTGCCAATTTGTCGCCGACCAGAAAGCGGTAGTTGAGGTCGCTGACAGTTAATCCAGAAGTTTCGGCTAAATTATAAGCAAGGTTTACGTCTTCGGTTAATTGTGGTGAATTGCTTCCGTTCTGGTTGTAAAAACCGATTAATAAGTTACTGCGAGGACTAAATTGAGTAGTTAAGTAAAATTGATTTAGGTTAATGATGTTGACATTTGTACCGGGGTCTTTGGTATCTCTTTTGCCGTCTCTGGGAGTGCGATCCGCACGGTTCGGCGTGCGCCCTTGTATTCCAAAAATTGTGAATCCCGACAGCTTAGTTGTGGTCGAAAATTGATTGGCTTCTAGTTCGCTAGTTCGCGCTTCTAGCACATCCACTCTGCCTCGCATTGTGGCAATTTCGGCGGCAAATTCTTCTTGCAATTTTTGCAGTTTTATTAAGTCGTCTCGCTTACCTAGACTTTCAGTTGATTTGGCGATCGACTCGCGGATTGTATCTAAACAAGCATTGACTCCGGCTGCAAATTCATAGCGCGTTATAGCGCGGTTTCCGCGATATGTTCCGTCGGGGTATCCAGCTATGCAGCCGTATCTTTCTACTAAGGATTGCAGTGCTTGAAATGCCCAGTCTGTGGGCTGTACGTCGCTGAGTTGGGAAACTGATGTAACTTGTTCTAGTGAGTTTTCAGCAGGGTAAACTAATGGGGGATTTTCTAATTTATTTTCTTCAACTAATGCGGGTATTGGGGCGGGCTGCGTTTCGCTGGCTTCGGATACGTGAGTTTCTATCTCACTCGCGATAGGTACGGGCGGCTGCGATGTGGGGTTTATCGGTGAATTTACATCTACATTGTCAGATTTTTCGACTAATTTGCGATCGAGATTACGATCGAAATTCTCCGGTAGATTATTTGTCGGTGCGGGTAATTGATACCATTCATTAACTGGATCTTCCGAATTTGCACTATTTGCTGTTGTTTCAGGATCAGTCGTTTCTGCTAAGGCTGGAATGCTGAATAATGCCTGCAATCCGAATCCTAGTATTAAGCTGCTAAGGATTTTCCAAATTGGTCGATCGCACTTGTGATTTTTCATTTTATATTATTCTACTTTGTTAGAGGTTGTCAAAACAAGTGAGAAAAAGGGCGATTCCCTACGGGATAGCTACGCTTCACGGTTTATTCGAGATTGAGTGCGATCGTAAATTCCGTTCCTTCTCCCAAAACTGACGAACAAGTCAAACTGCCGCCTTGGGTTTCTTCCACTATTTGACGGCTGATTGACAATCCGATTCCCGTTCCTTTCCCAACAGCTTTTGTAGTAAATGAATAATCAAAAATTTGCGATATTATTTCCTCAGACATTCCTTTGCCATTGTCTTTGATTTTAATCAAAATCTCTCGCTCTCCCTCGGATAATTGAGTGGTAATAGTAATGATGTTGGGTGCGGATGTAATAGATGCAAAACTACGCCCTTGGTTAGCTTCTTCTAAAGCATCGATCGCATTTGCCAGTACATTCATAAACACCTGATTCATTTGTCCCAAATAGCATTTAAGCAAAGGAATCTCTCCATAATTTTTGACAATTTTAATTGCCGGACGGTTATTATTTGCCTTCAAACGGTGCTGCAAAATCATCAAAGTGCTATCAATTCCTTCCCGGATATCGGCTAACACTTTATACTCGCTGTCAGCACGGGAAAAAGTGCGGAGCGAGTTGCTGATGTTGCGGATGCGCTCGATTCCGGTTTTCATAGAAAACAGCATTTTGGGTAAATCTTCTATGATAAATTCTAGCTCTATCTCTGATGCTTTTTTCTCGATTTCCGAACCGGGAGTTTGGCATTTTTCCATGCAAAGCTGCAAATATTCTGTCAAATCTTTAATAGCGTTAGTCGCTTCCTCAATATTACCGACTATACAGCCGACTGGGTTGTTAATTTCGTGGGCGACACCGGCGATTAATTGCCCGATTGCGGACATTTTTTCGCTTTTAACTAGCTGCAATTGCGTTTGCTTTAATTCTTCTATAGTCTGGTAAAGTTTTGCAGTTCGTGTCTCCACTCGCTGCTCTAGCTGCTGGTTTTGTTCTGCCAGTTGTAAACTCAGTCGCCGTAGTTTTAAGTGGACTTTAATTCGGGCTAATACTTCTTCTTGCTGAAACGGTTTGCTGATGTAATCTACTGCGCCTAAACTCAGCCCTTTAACTTTATCGACTGTATCCGAAAGAGCCGTCATAAATATAATCGGAATCTCTTTTGTTAACGGATCTGCCTGCAACCTGCTGCAAGTTTCAAATCCGTCAATTCCCGGCATCATCACATCCAATAAAATCAAATCGGGAGGAGAGTTTTTAACTAGCTCGATCCCGCTTTGGCCGTCCATTTCTACTAAAACGTCATATCCGCGATCGGACAAAGCTTTGTACAAAACTTGTAAGTTAGTCGGATTGTCATCTATGACTAAGATAGTCCCTATTTCTTCAACATTTAACATTTTCTTACCCTATTTATTGCAAAAATTTATAGAGTTGTAGTTGCCCTTATGCGCCATCTCTAAAGGTTTGTAGTTGCGCTATTAAATATGTCGCACAATTCCTAACCCTGTTGCAGAAATTGTCTAATCTTCTGAATGTTAAATTCTTTGACTAATTGATTTAACTGGTTAACAAACGGCTGATACTTTGCATCGCTTTCAGTGAGCTTTTCTAACTCCTGCTCGATTCCTTTCATTTGTCCCTTTCTAGCATACTCTCTCAAGTTTGCCAACTCAGAAGCAGGCGGCACAACCATTTCTACTTCTGCTTGCTCTTGTAAATTTGCGAGCGGCACTGTCAATGTTTGTGCGTACACCCATGACAATTCTAAATGTTTGGCTAACAAAACGTAAAGCTCTTCAGCTTGCACGGGTTTTGACAAGAAATCATCTCCACCCGCTGCTAAACTCTGTTGTTTGTCCATCTCGTAAACGCTAGCGGACGAGACAATGACTGGGATATTTTTTAAATTTTCCGATTGCCGCACTTCTGACAGCAACTCCCACCCGTCCACGACTGGCATTGACAAATCGGTAATAATTAAATCCGGTGGCAATTCAGCAATTTTTTCTAATCCTTCTCGCCCGTTTTCTGCTTCCATTATGACGAAGCCAAGAGGTTGGAGAATGTTGACAATTACCGAGCGATTTTCCCACCTATCGTCCACTATTAAAATTTGTTTTTTCCTGCCAGAATAGCCAATAATTTTCCCGGTTTTAGTGAGACTGCTGCTGTGCATCCAGTCCGCAGCAAGGGGGCAAGATATCTCAAATTCAAACACGCTGCCCACACCTAATTCGCTTTGCACGCTTATGCTGCTATCCATCATTTCTAGGATTTTTTGAGTAATGGCGAGTCCGAGTCCAGTTCCTTCTGCTTTCCGGGAATTATCTCCGACTTGCTCGAAGGGTAAAAATATCTTTTCTAATTGTTCGGAACTCATTCCTACTCCTGTGTCTCGTACTCGAAAATGAAGTTTAATTATGGAGGAGTTTGATGGGTGGCTACTGAAATTAATTTCTAAGCTGACGCTGCCATTATCAGTAAATTTGATAGCATTTCCGAGTAAATTGAGCAATACTTGCCGCAATCGTTTCTCGTCAGCGGCGATCCCATCGGGCAAATTTGCGGTGGGTTGATAATGAAACTCTATGTCTTTTTGTTCGGCTTTGATGCGACTGATTTCGACTACTCCTTGCAGAAATGAAGGGAGATGAAATGCAGTTGGATGCAGTTCCATTTTTCTAGCTTCAATTTTGGAGAGGTCGAGAATGTCGTTAATTAAGGTTAATAAATGACTGCCGCACTGGTGGATGATGCTGATGCCGTGCTGTTCTGGTTCGGTCATGGTTTGAGAGCGTTCTAGGATTTGAGCGTAGCCTAAAATACCGTTGAGCGGCGTTCTCAATTCGTGGCTCATGTTGGCGAGAAAGTCGCTTTTAGCGCGATTGGCTGCATCGGCGACGAGTTTGGCTTCTTTGAGTTCTCTCGTGCGTGATTCTACTCGAATTTCTAGTTCTTGATTGGTCTTTTCTAGGGCGGCGAATGATTCGCGCAATTGCTGTGCCATCCGGTTAAATGAATTGCTTAAAACTCCCAATTCGTTAACTGGTGATGCTTCGACTTGTTGGTCTAATTCTCCAGAGGCGATCGCCTCTGATGCTTGGCCCAATCGTAGAATTGGTTGGGAAATCCAGCGAGAGGTGTAAATTCCCAGGGCGATCGCGACTCCTAAAGCTGCCAAACACAGTAAAATTGTAGTGCGAGTGTTAGCATTTATTTGTTCCATAAAATCGGATTCTGGTACGGCAACCACTACCAGCCAATCCAAACCCCATTTGTCTTGCCAGGGAGTTACGTGCAAAAATTGCCGATCGCCCTTGATGCTAAATTGTAACTGTTGACTTTCTTTAATTTCTCGAAAGTTGCCAAATTTTTGCTGCAAATATTGAGCGGCAGATTGAATTAAGCGATCGCGACTTTCTATTGCTTTCAACCGCCGCGGTTTGTCGTTGACTAGCGTGTAGGGTAATTCGGTACTGGAACTGGCAACTATTAAACCGCTGCGTTCCAAGATAAAAGTTTTTCCTGAGCGACTAACTTTTAGCTGCCGCAAGAAGTCGCTAATTTGTGAAAGTCGCTGGTCAATACCGATGACACCTATCAAATTTTTGTTTTTGTCGAAAACAGGACGGTTTGCAGAAACAGCTAGTGGAAATGGCGGGATTTCCCACTGATAAATATCGCTCCACATCGGTTTTCCAGCTTGCACTGTCTGTGCGTACCAAGCTTCTTTATCAAACTTGTAATTCTTATAAACCTCAAAAAGCTTGCTCCGGTTGCCGCCGCTATCTGTTTCGTAAATGTAGTTGTCGCGGTTGCCGTTTTTCTTAACAGAAATTTCATTAACAACGATGCTATTCCCCGTGTAGTATCCAGCACCAGTAAATTCACCTGTTTTAGTACCCAAGCTGATGTAGCCAACATTGTACAACTGCATTTGCTTCCAAAAAAAGTGTCCGAGTTGTTCTTGGGATTGCGGATTTAGCAACCCTAACTCAATTGCATCTCCGTTAATTTGAGCGAGATAGCGTGCAGTATCCAGGTAGCTGTTCAGGTGTTGGTCAATGCGTAAACTCACTTCATTTTGCAGCCGGAAAGCTAAATCGTTTACAGCTTTTTGACCGTTTTGCAGCGACAGATAGCCCGTAAGCCCCACAGCAGCGAAGATTTGCAAAACAAACGGAACAATTAGAATCGTGCGTATGGGAACATGACTGAAGCTTTTGGCGAGGGCAGATTTTTTCAATTTCAGTAGCATTACGCTTTACAATCCCTAAATGTTAGATTTTTTTAATAATGCTAAATCCCTTACTACTATAATAGTATCATCGCCAGTCTGTAGCTGCCAATAGCTGCGGCATGAGTAGTCCAAACTTCATACAATCAACAGTCATGTGCCAATTACTGGGAATGAACTGCAATGTTCCGACAGATATTTGCTTTTCTTTTGAGGGTTTTTCTGCAAGGGGGGGCAAAACGGACGTTCATCAAGACGGTTGGGGAATTGCTTTCTTTGAGGGTTTGGGATGTCGCCTTTTTATAGATTCTAAACCTGCGATTGCTTCTCCGGTGGCAGAAGTAGTGCGCCGCTATCCCATTCATTCAACTAACGTTATTGCTCACATCCGCAAAGCTACGCAAGGCGAAATTGCTCTGGAAAACTGCCACCCTTTTATTCGGGAACTTTGGGGACGTTATTGGGTATTTGCTCACAACGGAAATCTCGAAAATTTTTATCCAGAATGTGCCGGAGTTTACAAGCCGGTTGGTCAAACTGACAGCGAAAAAGCATTGTGTTTGATATTAGAAAAGCTGCGCTCCACTTTTCCTCAAAGTAAGCCTGCTTTAGCGGAAATTTACCCGGTACTGGAGGAAATTACTAAAACTTTGGCACAACACGGAATTTTTAATTATTTACTTTCCGATGGAGAACACTTATTCACCCACTGTTCTACTAATCTGCATTATATTGTGCGACAAGCACCTTTTGCTAGCGCTCACTCGATCGACGAAGATGTAACAGTCGATTTTCGGGAATTGACCAACGAGGACGATCGCGTGGCTGTGATTGCCACTTTTCCGCTGACAGATAACGAAGTTTGGACGCAAATTCAGCCGGGAGAATTGCTGGTATTTCAGGATGGTTTGCCGGTCAATTCTGGGCTGCTGGAGTTAAGTTAACTAGATTTAAACTGAGATGTTGCACCATTGTCAATAAGCTTTTTAGGAACAGGCAAGATGCCTGTTCCACAAGAAAATCTACTCTTTGTGGAACGGGCATCTTGCCTGTTATTGAGAATGGTGCAAGATGTGATTTTAAACAAATTTAAAGCCTAAACAGAACCTCGAACCAGCTAAATTACCAGCTTTCCAGCTTGATTGATGAAGCCAGATTTGTCATTGCGCTTGACAGCGGCTAAGCCTTCGGAAAAACTGCCTACAGCGGAAACTTAGGGGCGATCGCCCACTAGCCTGCTTGATTGATATATCCCCACCCTTTTGGAGGGGTAACTGCTGCTAAACCTTGATTAAATGAGCGGGTATTGCACAATTAGAGGATGATTCTTGTGGCGTGTCCCGGCTTCAGTGAAAATACACCTGACTGGCTACGATATCCCATCCCACAAAACAATTAAAATCATCCCCCAATTATCCAACGGCTTCTACTGTCCCCGCAGTCACAACAGAGGGATTAATTCGGTTGAACTGCCGCTAAAATTTGTCCGGCTGTCACCGTTTGTCCCTTTTCACAAAACAACTCGGCAACAGTGCCCGCAACATCAGCAGTAATAGCAATTTCCATTTTCATCGCTTCCAAAATTAACAGGCGATCGCCCTCAGCAACCGCATCTCCAACATTAACCAGCACCTGCCAAACATTGGCCGAAACGTGAGCGACAACTGCCTCACAGCCGATCGGCAAAGTAACCTCCGCCACCGTTTCAGAAGCCACATCCGCCGAGGATTCTGCGGCAGATTCAGCTTCAAATTCCCCGGAGGCGGCCCAGCGATCGCGCTCTGCATTAAATGCGGCCTGCTGCTGCGCTTTAAACTCAGCGGCACTGTTAGCAATAGAATGCAAAAACTCATTGTATTCTCTCAAATTAAAACTGATTTCCTCAACCTTTAATTTAAACTTCCCTTCGATAAATGCTTCCCGACAGCGGTGCAATTCCTCATGAGAAACCGGATAAAATCGGATTTGGTCAAAAAAGCGCAAAAGCCAAGGTTTACCAGACTGGAAATCCGCCGTTTGTTTGAACCGATTCCACATTTGCACCGTGCGGCCGACAAATTGATAACCTCCCGGCCCTTCCATCCCGTAAACGCACAAATACGCGCCGCCAATGCCAACTGCATTTTCAGGAGTCCAAGTGCGGGCGGGATTGTATTTAGTAGTAACCAAACGGTGGCGCGGATCGAGGGGAGTTGCGACGGGCGCGCCTAAATAAACGTCTCCCAAACCCATCACTAAATAGCTAGCATTAAATACAATTTCTCTGACTTGTTCGATGCTGTCAAGCCCGTTTATGCGGCGAATAAACTCAATATTGCTGGGACACCAAGGTGCATCCGATCGCACAGACTGCATATATTTTTCAATGGCCAACAGCGTCGATTCATCTTCCCAAGATAAAGGCAAATGCACAATTCGCGCCGGCACTTCCAAATCCTCGATCGCCGGAAGTTCCGCCTCAGCCTTAATCAGCGCCTGCATTAGCTGCTGTTGCGAAATCTGGCGGCTGTCAAAATGAATTTGGAGCGATCGCATTCCAGGCACTAATTCGATAACACCAGGCAACGGATTTGCTTTCAACTGTTCCATCAATGCGTGCGCCCGAAAACGCAAATTTAAATCCAGCACCAACGGGCCGTATTCAACTAGAATATATTTATCCCCAGCTTGACGGTAAGTAACAGCAACCTGTGCCGGAGAGTCGGGAATTTCGTGCAAAATTGGAGAGGCGGGAACTGCGGGCAATTCCTCCGCATTTTTCCCAAAAACAGGCAAACAAAAAGTAGCAATTTGCTTATCTTGTGCTAATTCCCGCTGCAAAGCTTCAGCAAAACTCAAACAGTGAAAGCGAATGCTGTCCCCCGGTTTCAGTTGCCCGATTTTCCACAATTCCGACTGCACAATAGTAGCAGGACACACAAAACCTCCCAAACTCGGGCCGTCAAGACCGAGAATTACAGGCATATCGCCCGTAAAATCGATCGTGCCGATCGCGTAAGCATTATCGTGAATGTTAGACGGGTGCAAACCCGCTTCCCCGCCGTCTTGACGCGCCCAGGTTGGCTTCGGGCCGATCAGCCGAATGCCCGTCCGCGTCGAGTTGTAATGCACCTGCCATTCTGTAGAGAAAAACATTTCGATGTCTGACTCAGTAAAGAAATCCGGCGCGCCGTGAGGCCCGTACAAAACGCCGATTTCCCAATTATTGCTGTAGGTGGGAATTAGTTCGGGAGGCAAAGATATTTCCGCTTCCAGACTTGCAGTTTGGTTGAGTTTTAACACATCTCCCGGACGCAGCGTGCGGCCCGCGTGTCCGCCAAATTTGCCCAGTACAAAAGTTGATTTGCTGCCCAAATAATCGGGGACATTAAAGCCGTGCTTTACCGCTAAATAAGTGCGGTAGCCGCCGCCTTGAATGCCTTTTAACTTGAGAATGCTGCCAGCTTTTACGGGAATTGCCGTCCAAAACGGCACAGATTCGCCGTTTAGCGTTCCCTTCATAGTTGCACCAGTCAAACTAATAACTGTATCGGCATTAAAGCGCAGAGTTGGGCCTGTCGCTGTGAATTCCAATCCTGCTGTCGATTCGGGATTTCCTACTAAACGATTTGCCGATCGAAATGCCAGATGATCCATCGGCCCAGAAGGCGGCACGCCCACATCCCAATAGCCAATCCGCCCCGGATAATCTTGAATGCTGCTGTAGGTTCCCCCATCCAATACATCGATCGTTAAAGGTGCGTATTCAAAAGAGTTTAAAAAGCGCGTGCTCAGTTCCCCCCGGCTGAATCGGGAATCGTCCAAAATCTGGCGGAGGTAATCTAAATTAGTTTCAATTCCCGCTATTTCACTGGCATCTAAAGCAGCTTTAAGTTGAGCGATCGCTTCTTCTCGATTATCCCCGCAAACGATTACTTTGGCTAGCAGCGGATCGTAAAAAGGAGTAACCTCCGTGCCGGTTTCTATCCAACTGTCGCAGCGGACGTTTTCGGGAAACGCAACTTGATTCAGCAACCCCGAACTCGGCTGAAAATTTTTGCCGGCATCTTCGGCATAAATTCGCACCTCAATTGAGTGTCCCTGCGGCCGAGAGCGGTACTCTTCCAGGGGGAACAAATCCCCAGAAGCCTGTTTTACCATCCACTCAACGAGGTCGATGTTGTTGACAGCTTCAGTAACGCCGTGTTCAACTTGCAAGCGCGTGTTGACTTCCAAAAAATAAAACTGTTTGGCATCGACATCAAAGACAAATTCAACAGTACCGGCGGACTGGTAATTTACCGCTTTTCCCAACCGCACGGCTGCACCGTACAACTGATTTCGCTGTTCGTCGCTAATAGCAGGGGCGGGGGTTTCTTCAATTACTTTTTGATTGCGCCGCTGCACCGAACAATCTCGCTCGCCCAAGGCTATGACATTTCCTTTGCCATCTCCAAAAATTTGGACTTCAATGTGCCTAGCTGTTTGAATGTATTTCTCTAAAAAAACGCCGCTTTGTTTAAAATTGCTTTGACTCAAACGCTGTACTTTTTCAAATGCTTCGGCCAAATCTCGATCGCCAAAACAAGCCTGCAAACCGATGCCGCCGCCGCCTGCGGTACTTTTGAGCATCACCGGATAGCCGATCGCCCCAGCCGCTTTTTGGGCATCCTCCAAACTTGCTAAAAGTTCGCTTCCGGGAGTTAGCGGCACTTGATTTGCAGCGGCTATTTCCCGCGCGGTGTGCTTCAATCCAAAGCAGCGCAACTGACTCGGAGTCGGGCCGATAAATGCAATATTTTCGCTTGCACAAGCTTCGGCAAATTCAGCATTTTCGCTCAAAAAGCCGTAACCCGGATGGATGGCTTGAGCTTTTGTTTGGCGCGCAACTTCGAGAATGCGATCGAACCGCAAATAACTCTCGGCTGCGGCGGCTGCACCGATACAAACGGCTTCGCTGGCGGCGAAAACGTGTTTGGCGTGGGCATCGGCTTCCGAATATACTGCTACCGAAGCAATTCCGAGGCGATCGAGGGTGCGGATAATTCGGCAGGCAATTTCACCGCGATTGGCAATCAAAACTTTGTTAAACATTTGGGTATTTGTATGAATCTTTGATTGATAAGTCAACCGCAGATGTAAGGGAGATGAACGCAGATAAACGCAGATAATTTCTAGATAGGAAAGGTTGGGAATGCTATGCAAGTCTCTTGGGGCAATAGGGAAGGGCGCTAACAATAGTGCCAGCGTCCCCCTCACTGCGGATTCTAATAGCTCGTGGCGGGTATATTAGATTACACGGAATCCCAAACAATCAACTGAATCGGGGTAGGATTGTAAGCATTGCAAGGATTGTTCATTTGCGGGCAGTTAGAAATAGCAACCAGCGCGTTCATTTCGGCTCGCAAATCAACTGTACTTCCCGGATCGGAGATGCCGTCAACAATTTCAAGCGTGCCATCTTCGCTAACCGGAACATTCATAAAGAAGTTGATATTGCTGACTAAATCTCGTTTGCCCAAACCGTAGGGAAGAATTGCGGCGAGGAAATTTTCAACGCAGGCGTGCTGGTATTTTTTATCTAGTCCAAACCGCACTGAATTGCTCTCGCAGCTACAGGCGCCGCCGGAGGTATCGTGCCGCCCGCAGGAGTCAGCAATTATGGTCATCATGGCTCGCCCTTCGTTGGAAATGAGTTGGCTGTTTGTAGTGACAAAGATGTTGCCTTGATTGACGATCGTATCGGGGGCGCTGTAGCGTTCGGAAGGGTCATCGGCATTGTAAACTAAAAAATCTACTGCTTGATTTCCGCCTAAATCTACAATGCGGAGAATCTGTCCTTTTTTGATGACGCGAGCCCAGGGATGTCTGGCGGGTAAAACTTCGTTATAAATTGCAGTTTTTGGATCGAGGATTTGTTGGGTGGTTGCAGTCATGGTTCACTTGGGTTGATTAATTTACAGCATTTTTTGCCGCAGGCCGGTGCGGATTAGATATAGTTTTCAAATCTGGTTTATTAGGTGTTTTGCCTCAGTTTTTGATGGCTCTTTTAACCGCAGATGTTATGCAGATAAACACTGATAAACGCAGATGATGGCGGGAATTGGAGGCGATTAAATGCAGTGCTGTCTATTGCAGGAACAAAGCATCGGTGTTGATGAAGCCGCGCACGGCTTCTGGGTTGGCGGTGCGGCACAAGTCGTCTGGTGCGGGTGCGGGGGTTTTCACAATCTGAATTTGGATGGGTTTTGGATCGTAAATTGAAGCCGGATGCAGGATGTGGGGGCAGTTAGATATAACGGTCAATACGTTCATTTCTGCTCGCAAATCGATAAAACTACCCGGTTTTTCGCAGCCTTCGCGAAACTCCATCGTGCCGTCTGGTTTGACGGCAATGCGAGTAAATAAGTTGATGTTGGGCATGATATCTTTTTTGCTCAATCCCCAGCGAGTTAGGGCTTTGAGGAAGTTGTCGCGGGAGTTTTTCCAGTCTCCTTCGCCGTATTTTTTGGCATTGCTAATGGCGTTGCTGCATCCTCCTAACAAATCGTGACAGCCGGATGTGTCTTGGGTGATGGAAAATAGGATGCGTCCCATGTCTGTGTAAAGCACCATGCCTTGTTTGAGAAAGGCGTTGAATTGAATTTTGGCTGTGTCTGCTGCGTTGAAACGTTCGATCGCATTGTCGGCGTTGTAGCACAGCATGGAAACGCCGCGAGAGCCTTCTAAATCGGTGATTCGCAGGGTGTTTCCCCGCTTGATGACTCCCGACCAGTACGCGCCGCCCGGTACGGTTTCTTGCATTAATACGAGGCTTGAATCAATTTCTGAGTTTGTGTCGATCGATGATAGTTGCACCATAAGTTCCTCTTGATGTATTTGGGGGGGTCAGGGAAACAAAACAATAGTATTTTGTAGTGGCAAAACTCACCCTCTCCCAAAGTAATATTTATCTCCACTGATATCTTGCACCATTCTCAAGAACGGGCAAGATGCCCGTTCCACAATAAAATTGAGTTTTGTGGAACGGGCATCTTGCCCGTTCCTAAATAGGTAATTGACAAGGGTGCAAGATGTTAAGTTTCCACTTACTTAGGTTGACCGTTGTACTGTTGGCGGGGGTGCAAAAAGTGCAAATACAAACCTATTTCTATTTAAGCAGCCATTGCAACTGCTTCCTGTCCGTTTACATCTTGCACCATTCTCAAGAACGGGCAAGATGCCCGTCCCACAAAGAGTGAGTTTTCTTGTGGGTTGGGCATCCTGCCCGCCCAAAAAGTGCAAATACAAACCTATTTCTATTTAAGCAGCCATTGCAACTGCTTCCTGTCCGTGTTTCCGCATCAAATCCATGAGTTCGTCGCGGTAATCGTGGAATTTGGCGTGGCGTTTAACGCTGGGAGTGCGATCGGGCAAATTAATCGACATTTCCTTTCTCACTGTACCGGGACGAGCGCCCAAAGCATAAATCCGATTGGAAAGAAAAACCGCTTCTTCGACATCGTGGGTAATCATAAAGATTGTAATCTGAGTGCGGCGCCACAAATCGAGCATAAATTCGTGCATCGATTCTTTAGTGTGGATATCCAAGGCGCCGAAAGGTTCATCCATTAATAACACTTTAGGTTCAGAAGCGAGGGCGCGGGCGATCGCCACCCGCTGTTTCATCCCGCCCGACAATTCCTTCGGCAGCGACGAAGCAAACTGCGTCAATCCTACCACATTCAAATAATAGCTCGCTTGTTCGCGCCGCTTTTTCTTGGATACACCTTGAAGTTTGAGGCCAAACTCGGCATTTTCCTGCACGTTCATCCAAGGATAAAGAGTGTAATGCTGAAATACCATACCTCGATCCGGCCCAGGCGAAACAACTTCTTTGCCATCTATTTTCACTTCCCCTGTTGTCGGCTTGTCCAATCCCGCAATCTGCCTCAACAGAGTAGATTTGCCCGAACCGGATGCGCCTACCGCGCAGATAAACTCGCCTTGCTTGATGCTCATATTGATGTCCTTGAGGACAACTAATTTACCTTTTTTCGTTTCAAAATTTTTGTGCAGATTGTTGATTTGTAGAAACATGAGTTTATCCTCTGGATTGTAAGTAAAAAAATGACACCATTTTGGCTTTTAACATCTGCTTACTGTTTCTGACTTGACCATTTACAAGAAACCCGCAGCAGATATTGAAAAAGCAAGTCAAAAGCCAGTCCGATCGCCCCAATGACAATCAGCCCCACAAATATTTCATCGGTTCGGAGAAATCGACCGGCGACGCTGATCCGGCGGCCTAAGCCTTCGGTTGCCGCAATCAATTCCGAGACGATTACCAATTGCCAAGCCGCAGCTAGGTTGATGCGGCTAGCATCAAGAATTCCCGGCAAAACGTGGGGAAAAATAACTTGAGTTAGGATTTCCCAGCGATTGCCGCCCAACATATAAGTAGATTCGATCAAGTCTTTTGGAACAAACTTGACTGTATCCATCACCATCAGCGAATTGAAGAAAAAGACGCCGATGAAAATCAGGGTAATTTTGGGTTCTTCGCCGATTCCCAAGTAGAGAATTAGCAAGGGAATGAATGCTGGTGCGGGCATATATCGCATCAAGCCGAACATGGGCTCCAGCAAGGCGCGAATACTGGCAAAACTGCCCATCAGCACGCCAATTGGTATGGAAAAAACCAAGGCGAACAGAAAGCCCACTCCCACCCGCCACAAACTCGCTACCGTGTCTTTTAAAAGTTCGCGAGTGTTCCACAGCCGACCAAATGCCTCTAAAACTTTGCCGGGGGAAGGCAAAAATTTGGGGTCTACGTTGGCGAAGGTTGTTACTAGCCACCACAGCAGCAGCGGCAGTGCGATCGATGTTACCGTTAACCCAATATTGAGGGGTTGTGGTATCTCTTCCGCAATCCGCCAGAAAACGGTGGGATTTAGGCTTTTTTGCTTGAGGTGGGATTGGATCGATCGGGATTCGGGATTTGGTGGCATGATTTAATTGCAGAATGGTTGAGCGAGTAATTTTAGTAGCTTTTTGGTATAAATAAATAATAAGGTTGAAACTTTGTTGTGTCTGCCAAATCGTAAATTCTGCCTCCTAGCTTTTACCTTCTGCATAAGCTTTGATAAAGCGATCGTCAAATAATGTGCTGATATCTGGTTGGGTTTTGGCTAAATTTACATCGACGAGAAATTTAGTCATTTCTGCCGCCGCAAACTGCAATGAAGTCATGTCATTTCCCGGTTGAAAGGCTTTCAAGTTTTCCTCGATCGTAAATATCTTAGTGCCATTTTCATATTCTTTGTATTCCTCAACGCTAACTCCGGCGCGGTTGGCTAGAATTTCGTAAGATTTCTCTTTATTTGATTTCATGTATTCCAATGTTGCAAACCATGAATTGACCAGGGCTTGGACTCGATCTGGGTGTTCGCCGATAAACTTTCGCGTGAATACTAAATGGTCGGAAATCGCCCCCGGAAAATCTTTTGAACTAAACAGTTCCTTGCTATTTGAGCGTTTTAATGCCTGGGTGGTAAACGGCGCAAATACTGCCACCGCATCAACTTGCCCTCCGACGAAAGCCGCCGCAGCTTTGCCGGTTTCCAGCGGTACAAATTGAATATCTTGCACTGATAAACCTGCTCTTTTCAGCCCTAACAGCAATAGAAAGTGATCGACTGTACCTTCTTCTGCTGCAACTTTTTTACCTTTTAAATCGGCAACGGAATTGATGCCTTCGGCGACAATCACTTTATCATTTCCCGTCGAGTTGTCGTTGACTAAAACAATTACTTGGTCGGCACCGCCGGATATAGAGTTTACTGTATCGCCGAGGGTTTGGCTGTTAGCATCTATCTGTCCTGCTGTGAGGGTGCTGATCGATTCTAGGTAGCCGTCAAACCATTTTAAGTCTACAGCAACATTGTTGGCTTCAAATATCTTTTGTTCTTTGGCAATTTGCCAAGGAAACCAGCCGGGCCACGCGCTGAATCCGAGGCGAACTGCGTTAGCACTTACTGATGAAGTTGCTTCGGTTTCTGTCGTGGTTTTGATATAAATTGCCGGGTTGACGCAGGCGACAGCGAAAAACAAGGTGATGAAAAATAGGGCGCAGTAGGATAAGGGCGATCGCGTTATTTTTGGGGAGCAATATCGGATATTCATAGCATATTATGGTTGCTGGTTAGAGGTGAATATGTCGATCGAGCTTTTGCACCTTCTTTGGCTTCCTTAGCTTCCGCAAACCCCCCTGATATATAAGGATAAAGCCCGAGAGCTAACGAACCGAGTCTTGATGACCGATCGCGTTTCTCCCGGGCTTTTATCCCGCCGTGTAACTGGCTAGTCTTTCCCTAAAATTAAAATCTTGGGAGAACCAGTCTGCTTCTCTCGGACCAGCACTTGAATTTTCTAAGCTGAGTTAGAAACTGATTCAAATCGGAACCCTAGAAGCGGTTAAATTTTTTCGGTTTTTGTCTGTATAAGTCCTGTTTGCAACCCAAGGAGTTATTCAAGACAGTCAGTAACAGCAATGCACTTAGCTTTTTGAAAGGTAAGCATACTGTAGTTTGCAATCTTACTAGATTGCTACGTTTCAAACGGTAACAGCAAACTTGATGCGAAAATGTGTAAAATGTTACAAAAAACGGTTTTTCTCGAATTTGTAAAATTAAAGTTTTTGGAAGATTAAACCGGGCGCTTGGAAATCGCGAAGTTTACCTGCGTACACTATGGGCGGGGGCGGGTTTATGAGATTATCGATTATGGGCAATTATTGTTGGTGAACCCGCCCCTACAAAATTTAATATCATACAAGTCCGAATCAAACGGAAATGATATGAAGTCAATTCTTCAATCTAAAATCGACAAAATTCGATCGAGTTCGGTGAAATTGAGGGTGAATTATGGAAAAATTTAACTACAGCAACAGTCTCGACATTCATTCGCTGCTCGATCGCTACCGCACCGGCTCGATCGCGCCTGCAGATGTAATCGCCAGCGTGTACGATCGGATCGAGCGCTATGCAGATCCGGCGGTATGGATTTATTTAGCACCGCTGGCGGAAACCCTCGAACGCGCTAAAGCTTTGGAAAACCTAGATCGCGAACAATTGCCGCTTTACGGGATACCTTTTGCGATCAAAGATAATCTCGATTGGGCGGGCGTTCCGACTACAGCGGGATGTCCGCAGTTTGCTCGCACTCCAGCGCGATCGTCCGCAGTCGTAGAGCGCCTGTGCGCGGCAGGTGCGATCGCGCTTGGCAAAACAAACATGGATCAGTTTGCCACAGGATTAGTCGGAACCCGCACGCCCTATGGAGTTTGCCGCAATCCCTTCGATCGGCGCTACATCCCTGGCGGATCGAGTTCCGGTTCCGCAGCAGCAGTCTCGGCCGGATTGGTGAGTTTTGCTCTGGGTACCGATACCGCAGGATCGGGGCGGGTTCCCGCTGCTTTTACCAACATTGTCGGGCTAAAGCCAAGTTGCGGCTCGATCGGCACTCGCGGCCTACTACCGGCGGTGCGATCGCTCGATTGCGTTTCTGTGTTCGCTCTCACCTGTGCGGATGCGGCCTCAGTGCTGCAAGTAGCCAGCGGTTTTGACGCTGAGGATGCGTTTTCTCGCCACCCTGAAACGAAAGTTTTGCCGGATTTATCCCGCTTGCGGGTGGGAGTTCCCGGAGACGGCGAACTCGAATTTTTCGGGAATGCAGAAGCCGAACAGCGCTACCGGGATGCGATCGCGCGCTTGCAATCTTTGGGCTGCACGATCGCACCTATTGACTTCAAACCCTTTGCGGATGCTGCCGAACTGCTTTACGGCGGGCCTTGGGTAGCAGAAAGGTTGGCCGCGATCGGCGATTTCCTCGACGCGCACCCAGAGGATATCGATCCGATCGTCTACAAAATTATCAGCGGTGGCAAACGCTACGATGCTGTCTCTGCCTACCGCGCGTCGTACCGGTTGGCCGAACTCCGCAAGCTTGCTGAAATTCAGTGGCAGTCAATGGATGTGTTGGCGGTGCCGACGACAGGTACGATTTATACTGTCGCAGAAGTTGCAGCCGAGCCGATCGCGCTCAACACCAATCTGGGGCGCTACACGAATTTTGCGAATTTGCTCGATTTGTGTGCGATCGCAGTTCCCAGCGGGTTTCAAAGCAGCGGATTGCCCGCAGGATTAACACTGATGGCTCCTGCGTGGCACGATTTATCGCTCTGCAGCCTGGGATCTGCTTTCCACGATCGCTTGGGGGGAACTATGGGCGCAACCAACCTGCCGCTGCCAACCCTCCCGGAACCCACCATCGCAGCCAAACCGACCTCTGAAGAACGAGTCAAAATAGCCGTGGTTGGCGCTCATTTGAGCGGTGAGCCGCTGAATTATCAACTAATCGAGGGGGGAGGCATTTTGGTTCGCGCCTGCCGTACCAGCCCGATTTACAAGCTGTACGCTTTGACGGGTACAGCTCTGGGCAAGCCGGGATTGGTGCGTCAGATAGAGGGCGGTAGCGCGATCGAGGTGGAAGTTTGGGAGTTGTCGATCGCGGCTTTCGGCGGATTTGTCGCAAAAATTCCCCCGCCGCTGGGAATTGGTACCCTGGTGTTGGAGGACGGCTCCACGGTGCAGGGCTTTTTGTGCGAATCTTATGCTGTGGCGGGTGCGATCGATATTTCTGATCTGGGCGGTTGGCGTGCTTATAACTTCCGCTTTTAAGTTAAGTTAGAATTGCAAATTTCTACCCATCTTCAGAATCATGCCATCAGCAGTGCCAATTCGACCAATTCCCGTCACAACCCCAACCCCCAGCGGCGGTACCAGTCCCGGAGGGGCACCTGGCGGTACCAGTCCCGGAGGGGCACCTGGCGGCACTCGCGGCACCAGCGGCCCCGACTCCCTCAGAGGTACTGCGGGGGCTAACTTGATATTTGGTTTGGGTGGCCCTGACAGCATTTTGGGCTTAGCCGCCGACGATAGCCTCTACGGCGGCGACGGCGATGACTCACTGCTGGGCGACGTTGGCAATGACAGACTGTTCGGCGGTGCCGGCCGTGACAGCGTTTTGGGCGGCGCCGGCGACGATACTTTCTACGGCGGCAAAGGTTCTGACTCAATGCTGGGCGACGAGGGTAATGATTTGCTATTTGGCAACCAAGACACCGATACTTTGTTGGGCGGCGCGGGTAATGACACGTTTTTTGGGGGTGCCGGCGATGACTCGCTGTTTGGTGGCATCGGCGATGACTGTTTATCGGGCGATCGCGGCCTAGATACTTTAACTGGCGGCGCCGGAAACGATACTTTTGCGATCGGGCGTTTGGCAGACGGGGATGTGATTACAGATTTTACTGATGGTATTGATCGAATTCGCTTGAATGCCGACCTTACTTTTGGCGAACTCACCATTTCCGCTGGGGCCGGAACTTCGCCGAGTACAATTATTCAGCTTACAACCACCAAGGAAACTCTCGCTACTTTATTCGGAGTTGCCCGCGCTTCTATCAGTCAGGCAGACTTTATTCTTTAATTGGGAATTGTGGACTGTTGACTGTTGACTGTTGACTGTTGACTGATACAAAATCCGGGTTGGCTAACCATTTTATGAGACTCGGTGCTTGAAACCGCTTTTGACCTCAAACTACACAAACGAAGTCTGCCTCCGCAAACTAAGATAGAGAAAGTTATTTAAGCAGGATTGGGTATGACAAATAACAAATAACAAATAACCAATAACAACTGACTAATGATTACGGATTACTGACTACTGACTACTGACTACTGACTACTGACTAATGACTAATGACGGTTTTCTCAATCTCAACAAACCTGCGGGCATGACATCTCACGACTGCGTGGGGCGAGTGCGCCGGCTATTGAAACTCAAGCGAGTCGGACACGGAGGAACCCTCGATCCTGCTGTGACTGGCGTTTTGCCGATCGCCTTGGGCAAAGCAACCAGACTGCTGCAATTTCTCGAACACAATAAAGCTTACCGAGGCACGATTCGGTTTGGCTTAACTACTGCTACGGACGATTTAGAAGGAGAAATTATCCATTCTCGACCGGTGCCAGAGTTGAGTTTGGAAAAAGTGCAAGCCGCACTGCCAAAATTTATAGGAAAAATCGAGCAATTTCCGCCGAGTTTTAGTGCGGTACAGGTGGGAGGAAAACGCCTTTATGAGTTAGCTAGAAAAGGCGAAACTGTCGAAGTTGCTGCTAGGAAGGTCGAGGTTTTTCGGCTGGAAATCTTGGATTGGCGGCCGGGGGATTTTCCTGAATTGGATTTGTCGATCGCCTGCGGGGCGGGTACTTACATTCGGGCGATCGCGCGGGATTTGGGTGCGGTGTTGAATACAGGCGGTACTTTGGCTTGTTTGACTCGCACCGAAAGTAGCGGTTTTTCGATCGAGGAAAGTCTCAGTTTTGAACAATTAGAACTGCAATTGCAGGAGGATAAATTCTCCCCGATTTTGCCATCGGCGGTTTTGGGACATTTAGGGGCGATCGTCCTTTCCCCTGAATATACCAAACGCTGGTTTCAAGGACAGCGCCTCCCGATTCCCGAAACGCCGATCATCGGGCCAGAGGAAGAAAGTAGCAACCATCCCCCCCACAACCCAATACCCCAACCTCCCTATCCCTTGCAGGTTTACGATCGAGACGGTAATTTTTTAGGTATCGGTCAAGTAGCGAACTCAGAGACAAGTACCATATTATCTCCTCAAATTGTGCTTTAAGTATCTAAAATAAAACTGAAAATAGGTATAATTGGTACAGGAAAAATTGGCGGAACTCTAACCGCTGGGAATCCCCTAGATTCACCTAGCTTACAGCGGTATCGGACGAGATTTGCCTATTAATCTAATCAATCGCTGAGGTAAAAATTGTGAAAATATTGCTGCTCGGATTAATCCGAGGCTACAAAATGGGGATTTCTCCTTACCTGCCTAACGCCTGTAGATTTCAGCCAACTTGTTCGCAATACGCGATCGAAGCAATAGAAAGATTTGGGGCTGCCCGCGGCGGTTCGATGGCAGTTAAGCGAATTTTGCGCTGTCATCCTTTTCATCCAGGCGGTTACGATCCAGTACCTCCCAAAGATAGCGAGGGCAATTAGTTATTAGTCACAAACAGTATTTTAGTTATTAGTTAATAGTGCAAATAGGCGTTGCATCCTCATGGCTAAAACTACCGAGGGGAATCACTCCCTAAGAGGGTTAAATTCGCACAATTAGTGGTGTTTCTTAACCCAAATTCAGTAATATTACTGTTATCTTTCAAAACTCAGCAGCTCTATAATGGTACAAACAGAGTACAGGGGATGCGAGTTGATATGTCTGCTACCGCAATCGGATACAAAATGTTGTCCCATACTCTGGCTGTACTCAGCCAGAAACAAGCAACGGGGAAACTGGTGTTAGAGCAAGGGGAACAACAGTGGCAACTTTACTTTTTTCAGGGTAGTTTGGTGTATGCCACGGGAGGAGCGCACAGAGCGAGGCGCTGGTACAGGGCGATCGGGCAACACTGTCGAAACTTTCAAGTGGATCTCAGAGACCTCGATGCTGGAGAACTGTGGGAATATCAACTGCTTCAGCGAGGGATAGCAGCCAGCGAAATGAGTCTGGAACAAGCTAGGGCGATCGTCCACACCAGCCTTTCGGAAGTGTTATTTGCTCTGATCGGTCAATCGGGTTTGCGCCGGGAGTGGCGTCCGTCCCAGAAATATTTTTCTACAATTACCTCTTCTTTGCTGCTGTCTTTAACAGAAGTAGAGAAAGTTCTGTGTTGTACAGAAGAAATTTGGCAGAAGTGGAAAGCAATGGGTTTGTGGCTGGTAGATCCAGAACAAGCACCACTTTTAAAAGCGTCGGCCCATTTACAGGAAAATCGATTTAGTTCTAATTCTTTAATCGCATTAGCTAACGTATTCAACGGCGAGAATACTCTTTGGGATATTGCATTTAAGAAAAAGCAGTGCGTGACAGTAGCAACTCGCGCTTTAGTTAATTACATCAAGCAGGGTTTAGTAAATTTCCGAACAGTCCCAGACTTGCCGTCGCCTATAGAACAGTGGCGCCTGGCCGCGGCGATCGCAGGGCCGGGTCGCCCTTTGATTGCTTGTATCGATGACAGTCCGACAGTATGCGAATTTTTAGAGCAAATTTTATTGCCGGCGGGGTATCGAGTCCTAAAAATTCAAGACCCGATGCAGGGAGTGGGCATCATCTCCAAACAGAAGCCTGCTTTAATTTTTATGGACGTGGTGATGCCGAAGACAAGCGGTTTTGCTTTGTGCAATTTTTTGCGAAAAACACCTGCTTTTCGGGAAACTCCGATCGTGTTTTTGACCAGTCAAGACAGTATAATTGACCGCACGCGAGCGAAATTGACAGGTGCTTCCGATTTTTTGAGGAAGCCCGCCAATCCCGAACAGGTTTTACAAATAGCTGACAAGTATTTGAAGGTAAAAGGCGATCGCCACCCTTCAGCAATTCGCCCCCAAGATTTACTCCATTCACGACAACTTACCCTGGCCAATTCTTGAACCCAAATTAATGAACACAACAACCCCTTGCTGGGTGCGTCAGTTCCTGACGCACCCTACGCTCATTGTAAAATAAAGACGCAATAGAATTTAAGATAATTAATTATGAGCAATGTTACGATCGATCGCACCCCGCAGGTGAGCGTAGTAATTCCGGCTTACAACTGCGCTGCTTACGTCGGCCAAGCCGTCGATAGCGTTCTGCACCAAACCTATGCTAACTGGGAAATTATTGTCGTAGACGACGGCTCCCGAGACGATACCAAGTTAGTTTTAGAGAAATATGGCGATCGAATTCGCTACATTTACCAACAAAATCGAGGAGTTTCGATTGCCAGAAATCACGGCATCGAGCTAGCGCGAGGAGAATTTATCGCCTTTCTCGATGCTGACGACTACTTTTTTCCCGACAAATTAGCAGCACAAATGGCTGTATTTGCAGCGCGACCAAATCTCGGAATAGTTCACAGCGGCTGGCGTCTAGTTAATAGTATAGGCGAACCGCTAAAAGATGTAAAACCCTGGCAAAATGTACCTAAATTAGACTTAGAAATGTGGCTGCGGTGGAAACCCGTGTTACCCAGCGCGATGGTATTTCGCCGTCAGTGGTTAGAGCGCGCCGGCGGATTTGATCCTCGATTTCCCCCGGCGGAAGATACAGATTTAGTGCTGCGTTTAGCCTTAATGGGATGCGAAGCAGAGTGGCTGCAACAAGTAACTGTTTGCTACCGCCAGCACGAACAAAGCGCCATGTACAAAGGTTTACCGCAGGCTAAATCCCTCGCCGCAGTGATGGACAATTTTTTTGCTCGCCCCGAGTTGCCGGATAAAATACGTTTGTTGGAAAAGCAAATCAAGTACAGTACCTTAGTTTGGATTGCTTGGTATTTGTACCGCACCGGTCATTCTGTTGAGATGATAGAGTTTTTGCAGCGTTCTTGGAATTATACGCCTTATTTGCCTGTGGAAACAGTAATTAATTGGGCGGAAGCTTTCGCCGAGTTTTCGCAGGATGCGGGAAATGAATTCGATGCAGATTTATTAGCTCAATCTCCTGAGTGGCAGCAGTTAATGCAGTGGATTATTCTCGGTACGCCAGCTTGATTGAAAGCTTTTCCATTGCACTGATATCGTTTACGGTTGCATAGGAATTATTTAACCGCAGAGAGCGCAGAGGACACAGAGGAAGAGAAGAGAGGCTTTTCGCATTTCTGGCTATGTAAAACCTGCATAAACTTTATTAGGCTTCAGTTTGAGTTTCTGCTTCAGTAAAAATTGGCGGCCACAGTTCAGCAATTGGCAATTCCCAACCAGGGAAAAGTTCGGGGACAGTCAAAATATCTTGATTTCCTAACACAATTGGTTCACCTTCCTGACGATAAACTGTTACAGTTTCTTCATCTGGATCGATCAAAATTCCTACTTGCGCTCCGAGTTCTAGGAAATTATGAATCTTTTTTTCTAGCGGTTTAATGCGATCGCTCTGTGATTTAATTTCTACTACCAAGTCGGGGACTAATTCTCCAAAATAACGGGGACTTTGCCTGAGACGTGCGGCTCGGACAAAAGAAACATCAGGTGCTGTAAGGTTAGCATCAGGTAAAATAAAGCCGCCTGCGGAGTCAAAAACTCGACCCAAACGGCGGGGATTCACCCAAACGAAGAGAAAGGCACTCAAGCGAATGCCAATTTCACTAGATACAATGTCTGACGGGCCCACAATGATAATCTTCCCGCTTTCTAGTTCAACTTGATAGTCTTGACCGGCTTCTTTGAAGGTTTTTTGGACTTTTTCTAAGTCTTTGAGTGTCATCATATTGATTATTCCTTAGCCGAAAAGGAGTTGCCGCAGCTACAGCTTTGGGCGGCATTGGGATTGTGAAATCGGAAACCTCCGCCCATCAAGTCTTCTGAATAATCCAAGGTGAGCTCATTGAGATATTTTAAGTGCTGGGGGTCGATCGCAACTTCAATTCCCTCCGACTCGCATACAGCGTCTTCTGGGGCTGGCGCATCGTCAAATGCCATTGTATAAGACAAACCGGAGCAGCCACTCGATTCCACGCCCAGACGAAATAAAGCATTGGGGTTCGGATGCTTCGACTTGAGGCGCGTTACTTCTGTTGCTGCTGTTTTGCTCAGATGAATCATTATCAGTAATTGGTAATTTGTAATTGGTAATTTGGAAGTAATGTTGAGTTTTGAAAATGTAGAGTGCGCCTAGGCCTGTACTTTACCCGGAGAATGTAGGGTGCGCCGCAGCGCACCTTACCGCTATATCTTTAGCAACTTGAGTTACTTGGCCTTTTCATTACGAGCATAATCGTCTTGAAAGCGGATAATATCATCTTCTCCGAGATATTCGCCATTCTGCACCTCAATTAAAACCAGGGGGATAACTCCCGGATTTTCCAGGCGGTGAGAAGTGCACTGAGGAACGTAGGTAGACTGATTTGTAAACAGAACTTGTTCAGTTTCGCCACAAGTAACTTTTGCAGTACCAGAAACGACAATCCAGTGTTCGCTGCGGTGGTGGTGCATTTGCAGGCTGAGGCGGTGTCCAGACTTAACTTCGATCCGCTTAATTTTATATCCTGGGCCTTCTTCTAGAGTCGTAAATGATCCCCAAGGCCGCAATTCTGTAGCGGCTATTGCGTTGGGTGCTGCAGGTGCGTGCAGGGTAGATACTTGAGAAATTTCTTGAATCTGAACCATGATTTTCACTCCTTGAGGATTGCTTGCGGAATCCTGTGGTAAACGACGTTGTTTTTTGAGATTAACTAATCTATAGTTAAAACCGAAGCCCACCTGCGGGGACTGGTTAGCCGACTGTAGAGTTTTGCAAGAGTTGTGCTCAGCCCGATCGACTTGCCTTAACAACCATAGCAAAACCAACATAGCTGTTGTCACCCCGTATTGGCTCGATCGCCCCAATCTACATCAAATCTTCATAGAAAGGGGGCTGGTTCTTGAATATTGATTAAAGTTGACAGTACCGGCGGCTTTGACATCTAACTGCCGATCGCAATTATCGATTTTAGCTGATATCTCCCACCATTGTCAGTAACAGGCTTTTCGGCCTGTTCCACAAGAAAATTTATATTTTGTGGAACAGGCCGGAAAGCCTGTTCCCAAACAAGTAATTGAGAATGGTGCAACATATGAGTTTGAGCCAATCAGGGCAAAAGGTCGATCGGTCTTTTGCCCTTGTTTTGAGTATTTTAGCTTAGGGAGGAGGCTGCTGGTGGGCGATTCCCTACCGCAACGGGCTCGCAGGCGGGTTGGGGATAGCTTCCCTCGCGCAGACATTTCAATTGCCGACAACCCAAGAGAATCTATTAAGATATATAAGACTTGTGCAAATCTTGCCAGTTCAAGGGCGCAAGTCATGACTCTACTGGAGCTTCTCATGTTAGCCGAGCTAATCTCAGCCAGACGAATACTCAAGACCAAACTCCTCGACTTCTTAGGACTTCCCGAAAATTGCCAAGACCAAACAGATCATCTCGTCAACCGAATTGTATCCCTGCTGGAAGAAAATCCAGCCGAACAAGAAAGATTTTGGGAGACTTTCAAAAGTGAATTAGCCGTCGATCCCGTTGAATTAGAAACAATACTCAAGTGTTCGCCAGCAGAACGCCAGCAGTGGATTGAACAAGACAAACTCCCTATTTTAGAATACCGCTCTTTCCGCAAATCAGGAATCCATTTAGAATATCCCGTTCACGACAGAAGATTCATCTTAAGTCTAACGCCAACCGATATTAATAATTGGCGCAAAGAACCCAAAGGGCTGATTAAAAATAATCACCAAATACCCACCCCAATCAATACAGAAAAGCCTGAAGAAAACGAACAATCACGGGTAGCTTTTAGTTCAGCTTGGGAAAAAATCATTGCCGACTGGAAAGAACAAGGTTCGGCGGAAATTTCAGCAACCTTCCAGCTAGCTTACTGGACTGTTTGGGCGTCGCGCTGGGCCAAAGAAAATCAGCTCAACAGCTTTAAAGCAATTAAATATAAGGAAGTCTACGAAACTCACCAGCAGGAATGGTATCAGCGAAAAAATCAAGCAGTCAAGTTACTGATTGAAATGCCCTACGCCATGCTTTACTTCTACCGTCCGGCGGATTCTGACAAATTATATCTCGAACTGTGCGACGACCACCAGGAAATGATGAAAGATGGCTACTTTTGGGATAAGTGGGATTTTTTCTATCAGAACCGCAAACTTGTAAATAAGTGCCGCGAATGTGTGTACTGCGAAACCAAAGATTATTACTCGCTTTACTATCTCGAAATCAAGAGCGACAAGTTTCCCGATTTTAGTTTTTCTTTCCACACGCCGTACCCAATCGGCAGAAAATTTTTGCCGCATCCAGAAACGCTACCTTATGTAGACCACGTAGAACAGGACGGCATTTTTCGCTTTGGCCGCCCGCTGCTGGAACAAGAGAAAGCTATTCACACCGAAAAGGATGTATTGCTCAAGTTTGAGGCGGCTTTGGCCGAAGCGAAAAAGTTTGTTTAGTCAGTAGTCAGTAGTCATTAGTCATTAGTCAGTAGTCATTAGTCATTAGTCATTAGTCATTAGTCATTAGTCATTAGTCATGAAGGATTAGCGATGAGTAGACCTTCTTGATTTTAAAAGTAAGAATTCAGCAGTTATTAGTCACTAATTGGCGGGTCCATTACTAATGACTAATGACTGCTGACTAATGACTAATAACTGCTGAATTTTGAACTTGGATTACTTGAATGCAGCAGCCAGCATAAAGTTTGGGTTGTGGAGTTACTTCGGAATTGTACGATCGCCATCCCCCCTCTATCAACAAACTCCCCAAGTCAGTTTCAGTCTCCAACAACCACAAAAATACAGCCAACCCTGGCCTAAATACCGAATTTGTGGGTCGATGAATATCTACCAAAATGAATAGACCACCGGGCTTAAGCACGCGGTATACTTCCTGAAAGATTTGTCGCCATTGCGCCCATTGCATTTCGTGCATCACAACGCTGCTGTGTACTCCTGTCAAACTGACAGTCGGCAAAATCTTCTAAATAATAATTGGCTGATGGTACATTTTTCGTGGGCCGTTGTGACCGAAACGAGGATGGCCGCCTACGCTCAAAGCAGCTAGACACGCGATCGCAATCCTAGAGACACTGATACGGATAACTTAAATCTCTAAAAATTGTTGCTATAGTCAAAATTATGTATACCTTGCTATCGACTTAAGATATTATTAAATTATATGATAAAGATAAGTAACAGAACTGAGACGATGGGAGAGCTGTAACCGCTATGGGTCGTGTGGGAGTATTGCTATTAAACTTGGGCGGGCCAGATCAAATCGAGGATGTCCGTCCTTTCCTGTTCAACTTGTTTGCTGACCCGGAAATCATTCGCATTCCGTTTCCGTGGATGCAAAAACCGCTCGCCTGGTTGATTTCGACCCTGCGCTTTCAAAAATCCCAGGAAAACTACCGCCAAATCGGTGGCGGCTCTCCTTTGCGGCGAATTACCGAGGAACAAGCCCTAGCCCTGCAAGAACTCTTGCAAGAAAAGGGACAGGATGCTCGAGTATACGTGGGGATGCGCTACTGGCATCCTTTTACCGAAGAAGCGATAGCCAAAATTAAGCGCGATCGCATCGAACATTTGACAATCTTGCCGCTGTATCCTCAATTTTCCATCAGCACCAGCGGTTCTAGCTTCCGGCAGCTAGAAGAAATGTGGGGCAAAGATCCTGCCCTCAAGGATATACAATATACCGCGATTCCTTCTTGGTATAAGCGGCCTGGTTACATTCAGGCAATGTCGGAATTGATAGCCCAACAACTAGACCACAATCCGAATCCCGATCGAGTTCACATCTTTTTTAGCGCCCACGGCGTCCCCCTCAGCTACGTAGAAGAGGCTGGAGACCCCTATCAGCGCGAGATTGAAGATTGCACTCGTCTGATTATGGAACATTTAGATCGATCGAACGAACACACTCTAGCTTATCAAAGTCGGGTTGGCCCGGTGGAATGGCTCAAGCCTTACACCGAAGACGCGATTACCGAATTGGCAGAAAATGGAGTCCAAGATTTGTTGGTAGTTCCGATTAGTTTTGTTTCCGAACACATCGAGACTCTGCAAGAAATTGACATGGAGTATCGAGAATTAGCAGAAGAATCGGGGATTAAAAATTTCTACCGAGTGCCCGCCCTGAATACTCATCCGGTGTTTATTGAAGCTTTGGCCGATTTAGTCATCGAGTCGATCGAATCTCCCAGCGTTAAATTCTCTGATGTGATACGCCCTTCCAAAAAAGTGAAAATGTACCCTCAAGAGCAGTGGGAGTGGGGCTTGACCACGGGGGCGGAAGTCTGGAACGGTCGTGTGGCGATGATTGGTTTTGTGGCACTATTGCTAGAGTTAATTACGGGTCAGGGCCCGCTACACTCGATCGGATTGCTTTAAATTGACAGTTGACAGTTGGCAGTTGACAGTTGACTGTGGACTGTTGACTGTGGACTGTTGACTGTTGTTACAAATGACTAATGATATAAAATTCGTGGGTATCGGAAGTATTCATCTCTCTCTTCTCTTCCTCAGCGCCCTCTGCGGTCTCTGCGGTTAAATCATTCCCAAACAACCGTAAACGATATGACTAATAAACCATAACTAATTACCAATAACTAATCAGGATCGCGCTTGCTGCGGCGGGGATTTCGCCTATCGCCCGGTATTCCCTGACTTCTGTACCAGCGATACCACTCTTTAGAACTGCGAATTGCCAGCCACAGCAGCATCATCGCAACTAACCCTCCCTGTCGCGGGGCGTCAAAGGCAAACAAAACCAAGGAAATGCACAGAACATCTTGGAGGAAAATCACCCAAATCGGCAAACCCCGCAGCCGGTAAAACCATCCTGCTTGTACCAGTTGCAGCACTAAAGCCAACAAACCTCCGACAATACCAATTATCCACAACATCCAAGGGTGAGCAATAATTTCGTCGATCGAACTTACTTGAGCGATCGAAATTCCCATAATTGCTCCTACAATGGGGCTGAAAATAATTTGCACAATTTGCAGTACCCGCTGTCCTACAAAGGTTTTAGAAGCAAATAACTCTAATAGCGACCAACTCACCAAGATGGTGATAGCCACTTGGGGGGGAACCCCCGACAATAGAGGTATTTCCGACCAAAGTTTGTCAATCCGCAACAAACCAATTAACAGCAGGGGCAGGGCAATTCTCATACCCCCTGCCGCAGACGCAGATAGGGCGGCTAGGAGTCCAACCATAATAATAATTCAGTTTCTAACGTCAGCTAAAGCCTCGATCTATTTCAGAATTTAATTCCCCTGATGGCTGCCAGTGATTTGAGCGATCGAACTCAAATTGCGGCTTGAGCTTAAATATCACCCTCTATTGTAAGTGTATCCGCTTAATCGCTGCTTGGCACTGCTCGAAAAGTCGATCGACACAAGGCAGTTTGTGAACAGTTGACCGTTGACAGTTGACAGAATTCAACCTGGATTGTGATTAAATTAAAATGTATAGGAAAACCAGTAGCTCAGCCGAGATACTTAAAATTAAGATGTCAGCTATTCTTCCTTCTTCCCTCTGACTTCAAAATCTGACGGACACTAAATAATTAATCCGTGTATCCGTGTCAAAATCCGTGTCGTGCTTTCCTTATTCCCTCGAACCTCTTCCTTAGTCTTATTATGTCTGAATCATTATTTGCCGATGCCAGCCGCCGATTAGAACGAGCCTTAAAATATGTGTCCCTTTCCGAGGATACGATCGAACGGCTGAAACACCCCAAATCCAGTTTAATTGTATCGATACCCGTGCGGATGGACGACGGTTCCCTGCGAATTTTCCAAGGTTATCGGGTGCGCTACGACAATACCAGAGGCCCGTCTAAAGGAGGAGTGCGCTATCATCCGGGAGTAACCCTTGATGAAGTGCAATCCTTAGCATTTTGGATGACTTTTAAATGTGCAGTTTTGAACTTGCCTTTTGGAGGAGCCAAGGGCGGAATTACTCTCAATCCCAAGGAATTGTCCAAACTGGAATTGGAACGGTTGAGCCGGGGCTATGTCGATGCGATCGCAGATTTCATCGGCCCCGATGTCGATATTCCCGCGCCAGATGTCTACACCAACCCCATGATTATGGGTTGGATGATGGATCAGTACAATATTATTAAGCGGCAGCTTTCTCCAGCGGTTGTGACTGGTAAACCAGTGACAATCGGCGGCAGTTTGGGCAGAGATACGGCCACAGCAATGGGTGCGTTTTTTGTAGTACAAACTATTCTACCCAAATTCGATCTAAATCCTCAAGATACAACTGTAGCAGTACAAGGTTTTGGTAATGCGGGTGCAGAAATAGCAGAACTTCTGTGGGAAGCAGGTTACAAAGTTGTTGCTGTCAGCGATTCCCAAGGGGGAATTTATGCTAAACAAGGGCTGGATATCCCCAGTATTAGAAGCTTTAAAGACTCTAACAAAGGTATCAAAGCTGTTTACTGCGAAGATTCGGTTTGCAATATTATCGAACACGAAATATTGACAAATGAGCAACTTTTAGCCTTAGATGTAGACGTGCTGGTTCCAGCAGCTTTGGAGAATCAAATAACTGAAGCCAATGTTAATGATATTAAGGCTAAGTTTATTTTTGAAGTAGCTAACGGCCCGATTGATTCTGCTGCTGATGTGGTTTTAGAAGCGAGGGGAATTCAAGTAATCCCTGATATTTTAGTCAATGCGGGAGGCGTAACGGTTAGTTATTTTGAGTGGGTGCAAAATCGCAGCGGGCTTTATTGGACGCTGGAGGAAGTCAACCAGCGGTTGAAGCATAAAATGGTCGAAGAAACTGAGGCAATTTGGAAAAAATCTCAGGAATTGTCAGTTTCCATGAGAACTGCGGCTTACGTGTACGGGTTAAATCGACTCGGAGAAGCGATGAATGCGAAGGGAACGCGGGATTATTATGTGAACGGTTGAGGAAAGTGCGGTAAGATTGCCCGATCGCACAATCTTACCGCACTTATTCGAGAAGAGTGCAGTCTACGAACCTACTTGGTAAAACTTAGCTTTGAATTGGGGAATTTTAGGCCTGCACGCAGCAGTTTATTTAACCGTAACTTTGCTGCTGCAAAAGCGGAAAGATATTTTCAAATAGAGATTTCAAATAGAGATAAATGATATTACTATTGATTTGTGAGTAACTAGCTGCGTATACTATCTAATGTGAACGAGAACTTTAGCTTAGGTATTCCGCTTGCCTGTAAGCGACTTGTGATAATATCTACAACTGCTTTATATGACATATCATCTTTAGAACCAAATGGGATGCCTGCTTTCCATTTCCCATTTAAGGTGACAGTCAGTGTCGCAGGTACTATAAATCTTCGAGGCGATACATAGGCTTTGCTTGTATATCTTTCTTCTGCGTTTAGGTTTACTTTAGTAAAATCCGACAGGTAAGTTTCTAGCAGTAACCAAAACACTCTATCTACTGTCGCTGCCAAATAAACTTCTGGGAGATTCCAAAGAAATGGCTGGATAAAGACAGTCATTCTTGTATCTCCGATGTTGTCTATGTAATTATCATCTTTTGGTAGGGACTCTAAATACTTGTTAACCCGATAAAGATTTAAGTCAAGACCGCGTTCCGTTAACAATGCAGTCATATATCCTTTCTTATCAGCAAGGTTAGCTAGCCGGACAAGAAGACCCGTCTTACTATCGCGTAGGGTTCTGGTATCTGTTGGCAATACTTGCGGCTTACTTACTAGAGCGATTTCTTCATTAAATAGTAGTTTAACCAAATCTTGTTTATAAGGATATATTCGTTCTATTGCCTTGCGGCAAAACTCATGATATGGATAATCTCGGTTGTCAGGAGCTAAAAATACCCCTGCTTCGCCGTTAAGTAAACACTTATTTTTTATAATAACTAAAGAATCTTCATCCACAGCCCTCATATCTACATTAGCCAGTTGAGTTAACTCATAGTCTTGAATGTATTTTAATGCTTCTTGCCATATTCCACATACTTCTATAACGAAGCCATTAACTAATAATACTTTGACTGAATATTCAGCCCTGTTTTTGTATTTAGAAGCCGACTCCCAGTTTTTTGAATAATTACTGCGTTTCCTAAAAATATTTCTGATGAAACGTATCGCTGAGTTCCCGCTTGTCCCGGTCGATAATTCGCTTACATTTATGCAAATATGTATCACAGTCAAAGGCAAAATAGCCTTCTTAACTCTCACATTATCTCGCCAATACAGAGAATCTTCTATGAACTTCAGGTCTTGTTTTCGGGCTGATTCTACACCTAATATAAAACTGTAAGGGGCAAGGTTAGCTAGCGTTTCCCGTAAAAGTGTTTCTGTTGGACGTAATTTCTTAACCTTGACTGTAGTTCCATTCAACTGCGGGCTGTGCTGCTCAATACGCTCCTGTTCTGTAGCATCAAGTAGCGATTCAGGCACTAACTCGTAATAGATGGTAAACAGCTTTTTTCGTTGCTTTTGTAGTTGATCGAGTCTGTGGTGGCTGTCACCTGCCCAGCGGGTACGTAGATTCTTTGCTTTTCCTATGTACCAAATTATATAATTTTCGTCTATAACATAATATATTCCTGAGAGTTCGGGAAGTATAGCTCTGTTCTTTAAACCGATATGGGGTAATTGCAGGATATCTTCGTCTACATTCATGTTTTTGTTCTATATTTGCTGCGACGTATTTCTATAGATAATATTCGCAAGTTCGCCAGCTAATGTCAATAGAGAGCGCAGTTTTTATTTAGCATTTTTGTACAACTCAAAAAAAGAAATCCCCAGGCTTTGGGGATTTCTCATAATTAAGCCGAGCGCTAAATCTATTTAGTCTCTGGCATCAAACACTTATCGGAATCGCAGCCCGCCGGCCCCGAATCCATCATTTCACCTAAGTCATAGCGACTTAGTGCCGCATGAAAAACATCTATTTGGCGACGCGCTAAAGTCTCTTCCACCATCTTGGTGTAAGTTTCCTTGCTCACCGGTTCAAAGGGTAGACGCGGGAAAGTTTCAAGAGCATCAAACCGAGCCAAAAGCGCTGCGGAAATGTAGCCTTCATCATCGCGAATCGCTTCATAAATCCGAGTTCCCAAACTTTCCACTTCATTTTCGCGCAGTTCAATCGTAGCCGAAGTGTTATGTCTGACATAGAACTTTTGCACCTGCATATAAAAGTCCATTTGTGCCGCCGCTGAGAATTTGTTAATGTCAATTTCATCAGCACCGGGCAAGTCAGCCCAACTTACCGCAACAGGTATTTCTACCAGCCATTCTGTACAGCGTTCATCGAAGGGATTGTTCAGCAAATTGCCGTTTTCATCTTTGTCAGATTGAGACGGAATCACGTTGTATCCGTAGTCGATGCAGGCGAGGGCTACGGGGTCGTTTTTGCCGAAAGTGATTCGGCGAATGAAACGCTGGGCTTTCGGCGGATGCCACCCCGGCGAAGCACCTGTCAGCAGAGATTTAGTACCCGACGGTTGAACCGTTGTGCAGCGATTTGGGCGTTTTAAGGAATGGCGATCGCAATAATCCCATACTACCCGATTCACAATCTCGCGCCAACCACTCAAATACTCTTCTTCCCGCTGTTTAAAAGCGATTCCTTGCGGAGTTTGCGGGCGGCCTTCCACCCACCAGCGAAGCCACTCAACGCCAAAAGCATGAACGAAGAAATCGAACAATCCCGTGAAAGATACGCCGACAATCGGGTCTAGTTCGCGGCTGTATTGATAGCGGGGTTCAATAAATTTGTGATTGAGAAGTACCGCGACAGATAGAGCCGCCGCCCTGAAAGCTTCCTCCTGTTCTTTGAAGTTGTAAGGGTCAATTTGATTGAGGTGAACCTCCGCCAAATTACAGTTTCCAGCTAGGGTATTGCCGAAAACTCCCTTATGAAACTCTGGTTCGTTGAAGCAGTAAGTATCGTGCAATCCTGGTAATTCTTCGACACTTCTGACCACTTGCCATTTACCTTTGTGTTTAGCATTCGTCCCTTTGCTCACATCTAACCGCTGACAAGGAATTTCACCACATTCAGTAATTTGCAAGTAGTACAAATCTCGACTTCGGACACCGTAATTAGTAATTGACCCTTGATGAGCGCAAAGATTTAGCGACGAACGAATACCACATTTGGTCAAAAGTAACTGAACTCTAAAAGCGCGAGATCGGTCAGAAATATAAATTCTGATACCATTACTGTGGGTATTCGAGCCATCAGTATCGGCTAATCCAGCAATAAAATGTAAAATTGCTTGCCGATTCCAGCTCGCAATTACATTTAGTGCTTCTGGGTTAACTTTCAAACTTTTCAGCAACTCTCCAGAAAAGCTCAAGTTAGTTACATCGGTAAAAGCAGGTAAATAGTCATAGCTTCTTTCAGGAGACTTATTTCCTGCTACTGATAATGCCATTTTGTGTTCGTAAAGTCGAACTTTCGCATTGTCATTTGTGTCTGTAGTTCCATCTCCTACAGCCACCCCCAAAGTGTAAGCATAACTTGAATCGATATTCAAGCCATCTTCATACTGAATTGTAAAAGGTTCAGTATGAATGCTATATCGACTTGTATCCATCAAGTCTTTGGTTTGAACTTCTCTGTAAACTTTACCAAAGCGATCCTTGACAAAAAAGCGATGATATTCTGTGGCATCCAAATAAGTACCATCACCAAACTTTACACGATAAAGTTTGCGTCGCCCGCCACAAGTATCACTCGCTGTCTTAAATGGTGTGACGCAGCTCCATCTTTTACCATTCCAAATTTCGATTTCAGTTCCAACAACGTCCTTTATTTTATGCAGTCCATCTCTAGTAATTAGCAGAGTGTCGCCACTGACACAATGAAAATTAGAGCCGATGATTTCACCACACGGGTTTAAGCCCACGCGGACTAACCGATGCTCTAACTCGCCAGCAGTCATATTAGGATGGCGTTCCTGCAACCACTCTTTAGCTTTTCCTTCGTCGTAAGCTTTCAAAAACTCACTTCTAAGACTCGGTGTTGAAAGTAAATCAACGTTAGAGCGAGCTACAGCTTCCCCTGCCCATTGAATCGCACCTTCGCCGCTGTAATACTGTTTGCGGACAGCATCAATACATTCTTCTAGTGTAGGTTTGGTATGGAAAACTCGCGTATGGTTGGCCATCCGAAGGGCATCGCGTTCTGGATCTATTCTCCAGTTGCCGCTTTCATCTTGTTGCCACAAATTGTTTTTAGCATTTGCCCCCAGTTCGTCATCAGCATAAAACTGACGCATTCCGGCCGATCTTCTAATGTTGCCGGCGACGATCGTGACCGCCGCTTCATCAATCAACACGCAGCATTCAACTGAATTTAACTGCCGCCCTAAAGCTTTATTCAAAATAGCGGCGCAGCGCTGATAAAGGTCGGGCAATTTCACCGGATTTGCTACTCCGCCAAAACCTTTTAAAGGTTCTCCCACGGGGCGAACATCGCTCAAATCGATAAAAACTTGAACTTCTCCTGCAAATCTTTCATCTGTGGATAATTCCAGCAAAGTTTGATAGGAGTTTACCCAACCTTGGCGAGAATCTCCGACATAAATAGTTGCGGTTTTTTCGTCTATTTTTACTTCAGTTTCTTGACGGCGCGACAGGGCGGGTGTAGAGCCGATTTCGCCTTGCATGGTTAGGCTTAAACGGTTGCGGATCGGCGGCAGTTGGTTGATATATTGTGGTTCCAAGACTGCTCCAGTGCCATTAAACTAAGCAACACCCTCGCGAGTGCTACTCGTCTCCAGAACCGGACATGAGACTTTCACCTCATCCGGCTCCTCAGAAAACATACCTTTGTTATAGGAACTGCTCAGACTGCCATCTCTGGCTGTCTTTTGGTCATGGCAATGTCTATGCAATGCTTGAATGTTCTCGAACTTCTTTTTCCCGCCCAAGCTGATTGGTAGAATGTGGTCAAGCTCAATTTGATCTTCCGTTGTAAAAGTTAGATCGCATTGGGCGCATTTTCCTTTCTGCTTATGCAAGGTTTTGGCGAGTAAAGAGGGAATTTCTTTACTCTTCCCAGTTCTTGAACCCCAGTAGACGAAATCACCGTTGAATGGTGAAGCATCGCCTTTAACCTTGATATGGCGAACAATCTTAGTCCATGTATGCTTTGACAAGATATATCTTTCATCTGTGTCTGGGTTGATATAACCAAACACCCAGTTATCCCCACCTACTTTTGTCCAGTATTTTTCAACTACCCATTCAGCACCCTTATTAGGATGCCTGTATCTCGCCCACGATGTTAGCTTGGTATAAATCAGATGATTCAAATCTCTGAAAGCATCTGTTGAGCAAGCAGATGAGTAATAGTTAGCCCATCCTTGAATGAGGGGGTTGAGTTTCTGAATTAGCACTTTTTGTGGTGCGGATTTATGGGAATCGATGATGTCAGATATAGCCTTATAGTGACGTTGTACCGTTTTTTTGCTGGGTTGGATGATTGTTTGGAATCCCAGGATTTTTCCTGATTTGGGTGCTTTAGCGCTCATCCCATCGTTGACTGGAAATTGTCGTATGTTGAAACCTAGGAAATCAAATCCGGGTTGTTTCCCTTCATGTTCTTCAAAGGTGTGACAAATTATAGTCTTGCTTGGTTTTAGTTCCAAGCCGATGTCTTTTAAGAAACCTTCAATGACGGCTTTGGCCCCTAATACAACATTGATGTCTTCGTGAATAAGCACGAATTCGTCTGCATAGCGAATCAAACTGAGGGCATTCCGGTTTTGCTTTTTCCCGTGGTTCCTACGAGTAGGTAGGGTGTTCGCATATTCCTTAATAGCCTCTTCCATTCCGTGTAAAGCAATGTTTGCCAGTAGCGGAGAGATAACTCCCCCTTGTGGTGTACCTGCTTCTGTTGGGAATATATTCTGCCCATCCATATATCCAGCTTTTAGCCAGCTACGGATTAACTGTTTCATGGAGGGATAGGTGTTTACTTTGCTCAGCAGTTTTTGATGGTCAATGTTGTCAAAGCATTTAGAGATATCTGCATCTAAGACATACTTAGCTTTGCAATGGATAGCTAAGTAGATGGCTTCGATGGCATCATGTGTTGCCCGCCCTGGTCTAAACCCATAACTATTTGGCTCAAAGTAGGCTTCCCATTGTGGTTCTAAGGCTAGTTTGGCTAATGCCTGTAAAGCCCTATCTGTTATTGTGGGAATTCCTAGGGGTCGCTTTTCATCTGTCCCTGGCTTAGGAATCCAGATTCTTCGGGTTGGTTTGACCTTCCCGGTAATCTTTAGATTTTTTGCTAGTTCCAAACGTTGAGCGTAATTGAGGGATTTTACTCCGTCTATTCCCGCTGTCTTCTTGCCTCGGTTGTCTTGGGTTATTTGTCGCGTTGCTAGAAGCTTAGCGTACCAGGACTTCATCAAGGTTTTCTGAAGTCGTCGCATTGCTTTGACATCCCCACGTTGAGCAGCTTTATGTATGCGCTTTTGCAACTTGAACACCATCCTCTGAATTTTCTTCCAGTTGATGTTGTTCCATACCGCCGTAGTCTTAAAACTCGTTTTAGTCGTTTTCATTGCTACTTGTACCTACATATATCTGTTTTCCGTGAGTCCGTCAGCATATCCTACGCATTACCGCAGGCATTAGCTTCTGACTCTATCTCGCCACATAGCTCATCCGGTTAGCACCTACTCAGGCATCGACCTCCTGAGAGAAACTATGTGGTTACTTCGTTCCTGATAGTCATTGGTTGAGAGTTTAGGTTTCTACTGTTCACCGGGATTACGAGTGGTGCAGACCGCAACGGTTGCTATTGGGGTCACTCTATCCTTGCCTTTTGGCACAGCCTGTTAGTCCACTAGGCTGTTTTATATGATCACGATGATTCAGACGTAGATTCGCTTTCGCTAACCATACTCTCTTGCTAGTTGGAGTCGAAGTCTGGACTTACTTCTTACCACCGTTCATTCCCGCTTCACGGATTGATGGCTAGTCGCTACCGTGGGGAAAGTGCTTTCACCCTTGCACTTAGGGGGCTGGACTTCATCAGATATTTATATGCTTTCCAGATTTACCATTAGATATTTGTATGGTTTTTGCTGTACTGGCATTATCTATTTCGATGTCACCAACATGACTATCAAGTTGTCAAGGTTCTTACCGTTATTGGTAGACTTACCTGGCGGCTAATCCCCCAAACCCTTGCGAGGTTTGGTTTCTAGCCAACGAATCGCACGCAGCCCATCATTGCCAAATCCATTAACAAACCAAAGGAACGCCAGTCGAGAATATTTGTTGAGGAGCAATTATATGCGCCGGAAAAATTCTCTGGTTGCTCGATCCATTTGCTGCCACCTACCCACAGCCAGCGGCCTGAAGCGAGGGTTTTGAGCTGGTTTTGCATCTGGTGCAGCAGTTGTGTTTCTTCGGGGGTGAGGTTTCCCAGCTTTTGCAGCCCCTTGACTGTTCGATCGCACACTTGGGCCCAAGTCTCCCTTCCCGTCTCGGTACGGCGGCTGTACGTCCTAAAAAATACTGGATTGGCTGCGGGTGCTGTTTCGGGGAAATCGGACAGGTTGCGTTTCTCGCTGGCACTCGATCGCTCTAATTCTCGAACCATAGGTTGTGTACTGACGTGTCGGAATATATCAACAGACTATGAATATACAACAGGATTCAGATTTAGGGTGAAAGCTTGATAAATTTGACAATTTGCACTAAATATGGGGCTTCGGACTCGGGAAGGTCGATCGGGCGATCGCTACAGCCATTACACGGTGTAAGTTCCGTTTAAGGCGAGGCGATCGATAACGCTATTTTGAATCTCATCCGAGAATTCGGGAAACGGCTTTATCGCATGACTACTCTCTTTGCTTCCGCGCTTGAAAATGGAAATTATAATTCGAGAGTTAATCACTTATCACTTATCACTTATTAGACATCTTCCAAAAAGGCTGTGAAGAACAGGCTGGACGGCCTGTTCCACAATAATTATGGGAGATGTCTATTACTTATTATTACTTTATCAATCAACGTGTCCGGTTAGTATCAAGACTAATCCTATAAACCACCAAACGATCGGTCTGATTAATATTGATATCGGCACGATTAGAATGAAACCTGCAAATCTCGACCCAACCCTGGGTGTTTGCATAAAGTGCAAACCGAGTGCCGCTGCAATTAGAATGGCTACTACCCAACTCAAAATAGGTTCTATATTATCCCAATCAAGTTCGGTAATATTTCCGAAGAGATTGGCTAATGGATTGGTTAAAAAAAGCCAAATTCGATCGAAGTCTGTTAAGCCCAGAGAATTTTCTACCCAGAGATCGGCTTGATTGGGTTTGTGGCGCATGTCATAAAAACCGCCGCATTGAAACGATTGTCCGCTGTATCTAATATTACACTGCGGTACTACTTCCACCCATCCTTCCTTAAATTCAATCTCAAGCGATCGACCTTTCAGGTTCGTTCTACATCGATTGATGTTATTGGAGGCATCTTTCCAATCGCATGAAAAAGAATGTCCGGACACGATCGTGATTCGATGACCTTCACGAAGGGCTAACTCAGACCTAGACCCTTCGCCAATTCTCAATTCTGCAACTGATCCAGCTACAGAAATCGGCCCGCCCCAAAACATGATGCCGATCGCAATAATTAGGCAATAACCGGCGATCGCCAAGGGAGAGTGTGGCAACCTTTTTTTTAGATTCATGATTCGAGTTCAATTTTAAGGAAAATAACTTTAATGAGTTGTTAAAAACTCAATATTTGGCAACAGGGGGTCTTGAACAACCCCCACACCGTTAAATCCCCAACGTTCGAGCAGCTTTTTGACAGAAGAACCAGAAATCGATTCTACGCCGAATCGATCGGCAACCTCAGCAGCGTGAGCGTTGAGATAACTCAAAGCGTCATAGTCTTCGCGGAACATCAGCAGGTAACTCACCGCCGAATCTGGATTGGGACAAGCGCTGATATATTTGCCGTCAGCACGAGAACGCAGCAAGTAAAAAACTTGGGATAACATTTTATCTTTTTCGTCAAAATAATAGATTAACTCAAATTGGGAATCGGGAATCGGGAATCGGGAATTGGGAATGGGGAATTGGGAATGGGGAATGGGGAATTGCAGTGCGAACTTCTAGCTCGCACTGCAATTGCACTGGGATAATTATAACTGCTCAACCGGACTCGATCGTCGCTCGGACTCGACAATCTAAATCAAAGTTAGCGCCAAACCTTTAAATCCCCTGCCGTCACCAATTTGACCGACGATCGAAGCTTGACCGGTCGTCAAATTGATATTGTACAAGCTGGAAACTCCGCCAACCTCGATCGCAGCCAAAGCCGTCTCGTTACCGCCAACACTCCTGATATCAAAGCCGAGAACGTTACCTGCATCAATTCCCAAAGATCCGATCGTATTCAACACCCCATTATTCGGCGGATCTTGGCGCACCAAAATGTCTAAATTGGTGTCAATTACAAACAGCGTTGTCGAAGTTGCCCCTGCAAAGTTATTCACATACGCAGCCCCCACACCCGCGCCCGGATTGCCAAAATTGCGATCGCCCGCAGCATAAGCCAAATTCCCGTCGAGTTGAACTCCCCCCGTCAGCGTGTCAAAATCGACAAGTGCCCCCGTATCCGGGTTGAGGCGGGCGTTTTGACCGGCTTGATTGACAAAGCGAATTCGATCGACTGTCGGATTGAAATCAAAACCCGCAGCCCCCGGAGTTAGGGGAACAGCAAACTGGCCGCTACCGACTGCACTTGCTTGCCCAGTAACTGGATTAATCGCGTACAAGCGATTGCTAGAACCCACACCGTATAGCACACCGTTAGCGGGGCGAAAATCAATTCCCAGCAAACTTTCTCCCGGCTGCAACCCTGTAACTGCAACGTCGCTGAGAATCGCCCGCGGTGCCGCCTCGTTAAAACCGACAATTGTTTCAGCGCCATTTCTAACAGTTAAAGCGTAAGCTGTAGGCAAAGGCAAAGCCAAACCGTTAATCTGTCTCCCGTCGGCAATTTGACCGACAAAGGAAGCTTGACCGCTACTTAAATTGATATTGTACAAGCCGGAAATGCCACCGACTTCCAGCGCCGCCACTGCCACCTCGCGGCCGCCAATACTCCTGATATCAAAGCCGAGAACGCTAGTAGCATCAACTCCCAAAGATCCGATCGTATTCAACCCTCCATTATTCGGCGGATCTTGTCGCACCAAAACATCCAAATCGCTGTCAATTACAAACAGCGTTGTCGAAGTTCCCCCGGCAAAGTTATTCACATACGCAGCCCCAGCAGCCGCTGGATTTGACCCAAAATTGCGATCGCCCGCAACATAAGCCAAATTCCCGTCGAGTTGAATTCCCCCCGCCAGCGTGTCAAAATCCACAAGTGCCCCGTTATCCGGGTTGAGGCGGGCGTTTTGATCGGCTTGATTGACAAACCGAATTCGATCGACTGTCGGATTGAAATCAAAACCCGCAGCCCCCGGAGTTAGGGGAACAGCAAACTGCCCGTTACCGACTGGACTTGCTTCCCCAGTCATCGGATTGACAGTATACAAGCGATTGCTAGAACCCACACCGTATAGCACACCGTTAGCCGGCCGATAATCAATTCCCAGCAAACTTTCTCCCGCTTGCAATCCAGTCACGGGCAAATCTGTGATGACACTTCCCGGATTGGAAAGACTAAAACCGACAATCCGATTAGCAGGAGTTAAAGCATAAGCCGTTGTCCGCGCTGGAGGCGGGGGATTGGGAACAACGCTGCCAATATTATTAGTAAAACTTGCCTGGTTAATCGCACTTTGTCTCACCCCTTGGAGAGTAGCGAGAAATTCTCCTGTTACCCTGTCTTGAATAACAGTATTGTTTCCAGCTTCCAGAATATTCAAGTCGCTAAAACTGATACCTTCCCCCAAACCGATTAAATCTGTACCTGGTACAAAATCGGCGATCAGGTCGGCATTTGCCAAACTAACACCGCCGCTGGTACGGGAAGGATCAGCCTCCGCGTAGCGCCTCAAAACAAATAGGTCTGCCCCGTCTCCGCCTATCAGGACATCAGTATCTCGATCGCCCGACAAAACATCATTGCCGGAGTTTCCCGATATGGAATCGCTGCCTTTTCCGCCCACTAAAAAATCGTTACCTTCTCCGCCGTTAATAGTATCGTTCTCTAAATCTCCAAAGAGCGAATCTTGACCTAAATTGCCCTCAATTAAATCGCTTTGTTTCCCGCCATAAATGCTGTCATTACCTGAATTTCCGGCAATGGTGTCATTGCCCATCAAACCAAAAATCAGGTCATCTTCTGGAGTTCCTGCTAGCAAGTTTGCTTGGGCGGTGTCTCTAATTTCTGCCATGTTCTAATTACCCTCTAAATTTAATACTTCTGTTGCCTAACGGCGGTGGTATTCTCAGTCAAAATATCACAAATTCGCACTTTTAGGATAGTTTTTCTTATTTTCGGCTGTAGGGGTGGGTTGGCATAAAAGTATTACACGCAGCTAAAATGATATATAAACCCGCCCCCCGATTCAAATAAACCCACTCCTAAATACCGATCGCTTAGCCGTATTTTATAGTTGGGTGTGTAGCCAAGAGCGATCGCAGCTCAACTGCAAACAGGCAAGCTGAAATTGTTAGCGGTGCGAACCCATGAAATTTTGTACTGCATTCATTAGTAATATACGCTGCCTCTATAATTTTGGATCTGTCCAGTCAGAAATTATTTTTAAACTTTAATCTTAAAGCCTGCGAAGGTGGGCTTTGTGTGTGTGGCGGCGACCACCATCGCTCAATATAAAGTGGATTATAAATGCGGAATTGGCATAATAAGTTAGTTAAACATTCGTTCTCAGACGACTTAAGCTTTCAGGCAGGGGTTTAAATCCCTGCCTGAATCGGAGTTTCACGTTTAATCCCTTCCCCAGCTTTTTCAAGCTTTCAGCAGTGCTTTAGAAGCTGATTGCCCTGCGAGTCTCAGTTGCGATCGCAATTTGAGGTTCAACAACACCAAGACAGTCCACTGACTGAGTATGGATAGCAAAATGGTATTTCCTGACGCGGCGAAAGACGACGACACAAAGCCACCAAAGAATGTTGAAGACAACCACAAAATAGGAGCTTTTTCTGGGGTGAGTAAAAGCATAGATAAAATCACAGGCGGCAACAAGATAGCGCTGCCGACTGTCCCGACGGCCCACATTTCCTGATTTCTGGTTTTTGTAAATAGGAATAGTTGGGTGATGGCTGCGTAAATTAGGATGAGATTCAGGCAGCAAATTACACCCCAAAATCCGTTTATCTCATTTTTTTCCACCAGCCCCCAAGGTGTTAAAATTATTACTGAGCTGAGGAAATTGATCGCGATCGCAACTACAGCCGGACTTTTATCGCTCCAAATTAAATCGAGTAGTGGGTAGCGTCGCCACAGCTTCTGATTGCTGGGAAGGATTTGTTGCCGATACCTCGCCCAATCGTACAATG
The DNA here is from genome assembly GCF_036702455.1 of Microcoleus sp. D2_18a_D3. Taxonomy (NCBI): domain Bacteria; kingdom Bacillati; phylum Cyanobacteriota; class Cyanophyceae; order Oscillatoriales; family Microcoleaceae; genus Microcoleus; species Microcoleus sp. D2_18a_D3. The sequence goes on along the minus strand of NZ_JAUBTK010000006.1, from coordinate 7,236 downwards.
ATTGTCTGTCAGATGTTAAAGCTGCAATTAAAGCTAAGAACATCACCAAATTCAAGATAAGTAAACAGATGAGATTACCGTTGCCTCCAGGGGGGTCTGATTGGAGTGCAAACCCTAAAAATATTACCTGACAGCAGATAACTACCAAATAACTTTGCCGCTTGCTCAAAACTGTAGCACTGGGATTTGGAAAGCGGCGCTGCCATCCCTGCCACATCCAGTAGGTTCCTGTAGCACAAACCAAGAGAGACAAAGCAAGGCCACTCGCAATATTTGTACCCACTGGCGAGTAAAACCATTGCAACTTGTCTAAGTTTTCAACTAACGAATCGAAATCAGTTTTATCAACTAGAAAAAGCTGATATCTCAGGATAGCAAGGGGAGACAAAAAATGTAACACATCCCCAGCAGCTCGCGTGAGCGGGAGCCCAGAAATCCCAAACACAACAAAAACCGTAGCGCTAGCCAACCAAGGTTGAAATCCTCCCAACCAACTGGTTGTCAATCCAAATAGCATGGCACTGCTGTAAAACAAAGCACAGCTAGCTGCAACCGCTGTGTAGAAACATAAAATTTCATTCAGGGGTATTTGAGCAGCTAATCCAGCGTACAGGTGCAGGGGTACGGCCAGAATTGTTGCTAAATAAAGTAAAATTGGTACGCCAAGAATTTTGCCCAGAAAAATTGTTTTGGCTGACTGGGGACTGAGGCGAATAAAGTTGAGCGTCCCGCGGCGTTCTTCCTTGTCTAAGTCACTGACCAGCATATAAGTCCCTGCTACTAATAAAGCTAACACGCTCAATATGCTCAGCCAAATGAATATCTCTAGCCACCACATCGACCAGTCAATGGCAAAGTTGCCCAAGGCATCTCTGACGCACTGTTTCTCATAGGAACTGGCATTTTTGAAAATGCAAAATCTGTTATAGATGGGGTAAGTGTACTCCCCATTAGCAGGGGGAACGGGAATCTGGGCGCTGTAATACATGAATAGCAGCAGTTGAGCGCTTAGGGAAAGGGCAGAGACGATCGCCATATTGCCAGTATTCAAGCGACCTTTGATTTCTCGAAATAACTGGGGATTCCAGTTGCCTATTTTGTCTAGTAAGTGGAGTGTCATTGGTTATTGGTGATTAGGAATGGGTGACGACTCAGTTATAACTCACTGTTTATTCTGGTAAACAGGAAACTAGCACTTTAGGATGCTTGCTGGTGTCCCATCTTGAGGAAGATGGTTTCTAAGTCTTCTTGAGTGCAGTGGAATTCGGTTAGGGGAATCTTCGCCGCGACGAGTTCGCGTAATAAATTTGCGGCATCTTCCGGGCTTCCTGAAAAATCAACGCACACCTGTTGAGTTTCCGGGATTATTGCCCAATTTTCCACCCAAGGAAAGTTTTTTAATTCCGAATGATTCCTTCCCCTTTTTCTTCCCCTGCTTTTTCAAGCTTTCAGCAGTGCTTTAGAAGCTGATTCCCCTGCGAGTCTCAGTTGCGATCGCAATTTGAGATTCAACAACACCAAGACAGTCCACTGACTGAGTATGGATAGCAAAATCGTATTTCCTGACACGGCTGTCAGAGACGACGAAAACCCAACGCCAAATACTGAAGACAGCCAGAAAATAGGAGCTTCTACTAGGGTGAGCAAGGGCATAGATAAGAGCATAGATAAAATCAGAGGTGGCAACAAGATAGCGCTGCCGACTGCCCCGACGGCCCAAATTTCATGATTTCGGGTTTTTGTAAATAGGAATATTTGGGCGATCCCTGCGTAAATTAGGATGAGATTCAGACAGCCAATTACACCACAAAACCCGTTTATCTCAGGTTTTTCCAACAGCGCCCAAGGTGTTAAAATTATTACTGAGCTGAGGAAATTGATCGCGATCGCAACTACAGCCGGACTTTTATCGCTCCAAATTAAATCGAGTAGTGGGTAGCGTCGCCACAACTTCTGATTGCTGGGAACGATTTGTTTCCGATACCTCGCCCAATCGTACAAAGATTGTCTCTCAGATGTTAAAGCTGCAATTAAAGCTAAGAAGATCAGCAAATTAAAGATAAGTAAAGCGCTGATATTACAGCCTGCTATGGGGTTTGATTGGAGTGCAAACCCTAAAATTATTACCTGACAGCAGATAACTACCAAATAACTTTGCCGCTTGCTCAAAACTGTAGCACTGGGATTGGGAAAGCGGCGCTGCCATCCCTGCCACAACCAGTAGGTTGCTGTACCACAAACCAAGAGAGACAAAGCAAGAAAACTCGCAATATTTGTACCCACTGGCGAGTAAAACCATTGCAACTTGTCTAAGTCTGCAGCTAACCAATGGAAAGCATGATTGTTATTAACACCAACTCCAAAAATCAGATATCTCAGGATAGGAATGGGAGACAAAAATGTTAGCAAATCCCAAGCAGTTCGCGATAACTGGATCGCAGACATCCCAAACACAACAAAAACCGTAGCGCTAGCCAACCAAGGTTGAAATCCTCCCAACCAACTGGTTGTCAATCCAAATAGCATCGCACTGCTGTAAAACAAAGCACAGCTAGCTGCAACCGCTATGTAGAAACATAAAATTTCATTCAGGGGTATTTGAGCAGCTAATCCAGCGTACAGATGCAGGGGTACTGTCAGAATTGTTGCTAAATAAAGTAAAATTGGTACGCCAAGAATTTTGCCCAGAAAAATTGTTTTGGCAGACTGGGGACTGAGGCGAATAAAGTTGAGTGTCCCGCGGCGTTCCTCCTTGTCTAAGTCGCTGACCAGCATATAAGTCCCTGCTACTAACAGAGCTAACACGCTCAATATGCTCAGCCAAGTGAATATCTCTAGCCACCACTTCGGCCAGTTAATGGCAAAGTTGCCCAAGGCATCTCTGACGCAGATTGTCCGATAGGAATAGGCATTGACATTAACCTGGAAAGTGCAAAATTTGTGACTGATTTGGTTAATGTACTTCCCATCAGGAGGAGCAACAGGTATCTGGCCGCTGAAATACATGAACAGCAGCAGTTGACCGCAGAGGGAAAGGGCAGATGCGATCGCCATATTGCCAATCTTCAAGCGGCCTTTGATTTCTCGAAATAACTGGGGATTCCAGTTGCCTATTTTGTCTAGTAAGTTGAGTGTCATTGGTTATTGGTTATGAGGAATGGGTGATGAGTTAGTTATAACTCACGGTTCATCTTGGTAACGGGGGAAAAAGCTTTCTTAGGATGCTTGCTGGTGTCCCATTTTGAGGAAAATGGTTTCTAAGTCTTCTTGAGTGCAGTGGAATTCGGTTAGGGGAATGTTGGCGGCGACGAGTTCCCGTAATAAATTTGCGGCATCTTCCGGGCTTCCTGAAAAATCAACGCACACCTGTTGAGTTTCCGCGATTATTGCCCAATTTTCCACCCAAGGAAAGTTTTTTAAGGCCGATGTTAGCGCTTCTAATTGATTTCCTAAAACCGACATGAAAATTTGCTGGCGGCTGAGGCGTTTGTAAAGTTCTTGTAAAGGTGCGCTTTCGACCAGATATCCGAGTTCCATGATGCCGACCCAGGTACAAAGTTCGGCTAAGTCGCTGAGAACGTGAGATGATATGACTACGGTCATGCCGGCTTCTTGCAAAACTTTGATAATTTCGCGGAACTGCATTCGGGCGATCGGATCTAAGCCAGAAACGGGTTCGTCTAACAACAGCAACAGCGGTTCGTGGATAATAGTTCTCCCCAAACTCAGGCGCTGTTTCATCCCCCGCGACAGGGTGGAAATTAAGCTGTTGCGCTTGTTGGTTAGTTGCACGAGTTCTAACACGGAGTTGATTCGCTCTCGGCGGCGCGGTTGCTGGAGGTTGTAGAGTCGGGCAAAATAGTCTAAATAATCCCAAACAGTCAAGTCGTCGTAGAGGGGAAAGTCGTCGGGAAGAAAGCCGATGCGCTGTTTGAGAATTGGGTGCGATCGATCGCGCAATAACCTATCCCCGTTGATGTAAATTTCCCCTATAGTCGGTTCCTCAGCCGCCGCCAGCATTCGCAGCAAAGTAGTTTTGCCGGCACCGTTGGGGCCGATCAGTCCGCATACTTCGCCTGCTGCTACTTGCAAATCGATGTCATTGACGGCTATATGGCGATCGAATTGTTTCGTGAGTCCGCGAGTTTCTATTGCTAGTTGTTTTGCCATGTTTGGAGGGTGAATGAAATTTTATCGGTGCATTTCTGGGAATAATAGGAGTTATATCGAGTCCGATTGATTTGAGGGGATTATTCGTGGGGGAGGGCGGGTTTATTTAACCTGTCTGCAAACGTTTAAGCCTACTGGCGAACCCGCCCCTACAGCTAATGGAGAATGCTGCAATATCTCAGATAGATCCGATCCGTTATTACAAACGCCATGTCTTGTAGGGGCAGGTTCACCGACAATAATTGCCGAAAACCGACAATCTCATAAACCTGCCCCCACTCGACGACAAATCGCTAATCTACCGGAAAGGATATTCCGCATCAACACCAAAGAAACCGGGTTTTTGTCGCTTTTGGGTGCTATAACTAAGTATTCCCAAAAAAAAACCGTTTCCGATCGCCAGTGCGTAAGTCCCGATTGAAATAGATGCCTACAGCTAGCCTAGCTCGTTCTTCCAGGAATTGTCATCTCGTTTCTGAAATTAAAACAAGGACATTCTCGATCGCTGAAATCCTTGCTAATATTAACTCTTCCTTCTTCCTTCTTCCCTCTTCCTTCTTCCTTCTGCTATATCAAGTCTGCACGGAAAATTCCTCTGGATCGATATCCCAATTTACCCAGCGAATTGCCTCCCTAGCTGATATCAGGTAAGGCGGCACTCTCAAAGCGTGAATGAATCCCGTACTTGGACAAGTCATTTTTAACAAACAAATCGGCTCGACATCATCGGCTTCATCTATTTGTAATAGTGCATATTCCTGCCAACTATCTATTTGTTTTGCTGACAACTCTTGACAAATGCGATCGTAACCAATTCCTTCAATTAACACTCGCCTCAGCTCGGCATTGTCTTCTGTTAAGAGCCATTGCGATTGCCATTGATTTGGGTGGACTTCGCCGTATTCTTCAGGCAATTCGACGCCGTGATAATAGTAAAAATTCCATCCGTCCGCAAACTCGATCGCAGGTTCTCCTTCCGCGTGCAGGCGGTTTTGACTGTCAAAGCGCAGGTGGCGGGGGCGATCGCACACCGCGCAATTTTTTTCAAAGGGAAATATCCAACCGCAATGCTCGAAAAGCTGCTTTTGGCACTGATGTATTTCTTGTGCCTTTTGGGAAATATTGATGCCTAATGAAGAGATATACCATTGAGTCAAATAGATTTCTTTAAACAAAGTCGTGGGGGTTTCAGGGAATTTCAGGTCTAACAAATGAGCGGGAAAAAAATTCCCCATCGTTCGTTCCGAGCGAGCATATTCCTCAACAACTTCGTACATTAGCGAACTCAGTGTGCTGTCTGCTTCGGACTCGATCGTCATGCTACGGAGCTCATACTCCCACACCGCCGGATTTGTAAATTCTCTCACAATCGATGGGGACATCCATTTCCACTCTAGCTTTTTCCCCAATCTATCCCAATGCTCTTCCTTTGACCAGTTTGGTGAATGGTCGCCTTTGGGCAAGTTGAAGAGTTGGAGAAAAGCATCGCGGGGACTGCTGCAAACAATAACGGAGGGTTCTTCTAAGCCAATAGCGGCATAGGCAACTTTGACTGCTTCTGTGGCTTTTTGAGCATCAATTGGCGTAGTCGAGAGAGTAAGATGTTTTTGTGCGAGGAGGCCTAACACGCACAGAGCGGTAATTTGATTGCCGCCGAGATCCAGTGTTGTCAGATTCGTGAGCTCACGCAAGGCGCTGATGTCGGTAATTTGATTGTACTTGAGATGCAGTGTTGTCAGATTGGTGAGCGATCGCAAGGCGCTGATGTCGGTAATTTGATTGTGGTAGAGATGCAGTGTTGTCAGATTCGTGAGCGATCGCAAGGCGCTGATGTCGGTAATTTGATTGTAGTTGAGATGCAGTGCGGTTAGATTGGTGAGCGAGCCGAGAAAGCTGATGTCGGTAATTCCATTGCTGTCGAGATTGAGTGTGGTTAGATTGGTGAGCAAGCCGAGGAAGCTGATGTCGGTAATTTTATTGCTGCACAGATCCAGTGTTGTCAGATTGGTGAGCGAGCCGAGGAAGCTGATGTCGGTAATTTTATTGTTTTCGAGAGAAAGTGTTGTCAGATTGGTGAGCGAGCCGAGGAAGCTGATGTCGGTAATTTGGTTGCGCCAGAGATCGAGTGTGGTCAGATTGGTGAGCGAGCCGAGGAAGCTGATGTCGGTAATTTGATTGTTGTAGAGATTCAGTGTGGTCAGATTGGTGAGCGAGCCGAGAAAGCTGAAGTCGGTAATTTTATTGTCGCCGAAATCCAGTGTGCTCAGATTGGTGAGCGAGCCGAGGGAGCTGATGTCGGTAATTTGATTGCCGCGGAGAGACAGTGTGCTCAGATTGGTGAGCGAACCGAGAGAGCTGATGTCGCTAATTTGATTGTAGCTGAGATCCAGTGTGGTCAGATTGGTGAGCGAGCCGAGGAAGCTGATGTCGGTAATTCGATTTCTGTTGAGATCGAGTTCTGTCATGCTTGAAAGTATCTGCTCCGCTGCTTCAGGGTCATCAGTGCCAGCTTTTTTTAACAACACTTTAACTGTGTGCCTTGCCTCTTCTGAAAGACTGTCAATATGCCTGCACCAGTCGGCAAAGCGGCTAAAACTCATTAGATCGTTTGGTTGTTTTTCTGACATAAAACACTCCGAGATTGGTCAGGGGGCATGGGGCATAGGGGATGGGTAATGGGAATACTGTTGACTGTTGACTGTTGACTATTGACTATTACAAATCGCCCTTGCGTACCTCATATTACTGAATTAAGTCTTCTATTTCAAATCTTCCAGCTTAATCCGAGGAGCGACAGCTTTCAGCAGCAAATCCGCCAACAAATTCCCCACAATCAACATGGTTGCACCCATCATCAAACTGGCCATTACTAAATACAAATCTTGATTGTTCACCGCTTCCAAAGTAAGCTTTCCCAAACCCGGCCAATTAAATAAAAATTCCGCAATAAACGCACCGCTCAACAAACTAGCTTGCCTCAAAACCCAATAGCGTAATCAACGGATTAACAGCATTCCGCAAAGCATGAATGTAAATTACTCGATCGTCCGGCTTCCCGGCGAGCCC